>CATZIM010000249.1 GCA_958420075.1 uncultured Clostridia bacterium
ATTGAGATTCCAGCCGAATTAAACGAGAGAATGCGGCTGGCATTAGGCGAGATGAGCAAAGAAACAGAAGAGAAAGAAGAAAAAGCAGAAGTGATTCAGACAAGAAGAGATGAGAAAAGGGTGAGTCATATGAAGAGAAAATGGAGCTGGAAAAAAACAACAGGTTTGGTAGCAGCATGTGCAGTATTTTGCTTTACGGCGGGATTGAACATCAGCCCTACATTTGCTACGGATATGCAGGCAAACCCCGTTTTGGGCGGCATCTCCCGAGTGCTTACATTCCGCAGTTATGAAATATCCGATGGGGACAAGACCATTTCCACAGAAATTCCACAGGTGGATGGTGCGGAAGAAGGATATTCCAAAGATGTCAACGAACAGATCCAGAAGATCGTAGCGGATTACGAAGCAAAGGCTGCGGAAGACATTGAAGCGTACAAAGAAGCTTTCCTGGCAACAGGCGGCACAGAAGAAGAGTTTGAGGCAAAAAATATCAAAGTCAATGTGGATTACGAAGTGAAGTGCGAAACAGAAGATACCCTTTCTCTGGTATTGACCGGATATGAGGACTGGAACGCATCCACAGTAGTGACAGAATACTACAACATCAATTTGAAAGATAACAGCGAAATCACACTGGAAGATCTGCTGGGGCCTGATTATATCAACATTGCAAATGAAAGCATCAAGGCACAGATCGCCGCAGACAGCAGCGGATTGTATTTCGATGAAGAAATGGGCGGTTTTACCACCATTACACCGGAAACAAATTTCTATATCAATGAAGCAGGCAATCCTGTCATCGTTTTCCAGAAATACGAAATTGCAGCGGGGGCTGCAGGAATGCCGGAATTTGAAATCACAAAATAAATTTCCAGAATGAAAAGAATAGGGCAGTATATGAAGAGTTTAGAAATAGAAAGATCAGAGGAAAGGTGATTGAGATGAAAAAATATTGGAATTGGAAAAAAACAACTGGTTTGATGATGGCATGTGCGGTAATTTGTGGTACAACAGGCACTGCATTGGCAGAAGAAAAACAGGATGAAAAGGCTTCTGCGGTGGAAACAGTACGCACCTATGAAGGTGACGAGGGCGATATGAAACTTCGCATCAATGTGCCGCAGGTAGCAGGAAAAGATGGTTATGCGGCAGAAATCAACGACATGATTCTGGACATGACGACAGATTACGAAGCAAGAGCAGATTGGGAAGTTGCTCAGTATAAAGAAGCATTTTTGGCAACAGGCGGTACAGAAAAAGAATTTGACGATAAGGACATTCAGGTGTATGTGGACTATGACGTGAAGTCTGAAACAGAAGATCAGGTATCCTTTGTACTGAAAGCATATAATAATATGGTCAGCGCTGATTATATTTATGAATGCTTCAATGTGGACCTGAAAGATAACAGCGAAATCAAACTGGAAGATCTGCTGGGACCTGATTATATCGACATTGTCAACGAAAGTATCAAAGAACAGATTGCCGCAGACGACAGCGGACTGTACTTCGATGAAGATATGGGCGGTTTTACTACCATTACACCGGAAACAAAATTTTATATCAATGAAGCAGGCAACCCCGTCATTGTTTTCCAGAAATATGAAATCGCTGCAGGTGCAGCAGGCATGCCAGAATTTGAAATCGTAAAATAACGGATTTGTGTTGCAACGCGCAGAGAAGCAGAACCATTGTTTCTCTGCGCTTTTGCAAAACAAAAAAATATCTTAAGGATTTACAAGAAAATCTTACAAAAGAAGCACATCTGTATACAAAGGTATTTTCTTTGCTATAATGAAAAAAAGAAATATATCAGGGGCATCAGTCTGAGAGATTAGATGAGCGTTTCAGTAACGAAGTAAAAGGAGGATGTTACTATGAAGAAGATGAGAAACATTTTTGCAGCGGCAATGGCGCTGGTAATGGCTGCGACCATGGCAGGCTGCACCACACAGCAGGCTCCAGAAACAGAACAGACAAATACAGCTCAGACAGAAGAACCAAACATGCGGACAGTATTGCAGCTGGGAGCTTCCCGGTATGAAGTTTCTTTCCGTGTTCCCTCTGATTTGGCAGAATATTTGAGTTTGACCACATTCCCGGAGGACACTGCGGCAGCCAATATTCTTTTTACCAAAGGTGATCAGGATGGGAATATTGGCAGATTGGTGATTTATGACGCAGCAGAATATGATGCCATGAAAAATGAAAATCTGCCACTGGAAACTGAAATGCTGCGGGATGAGGAAAACGGCGTTATACTTGCCTATAATGGGCCGCAGGATTCCGTATTTGAACCGGGTACAGAAGAAGCAAATCTGGTGCAGCAGTATCAGAACGCGGCACAGGACATTCTGGGCAGTCTGAAATTGGAAAAAATCAGTGGTCTGCCGGCAGAACCTAATATGGATACGGTATTGCAGCTGGGCGAACAGCGTTATGCCATCTCCTTCAGTGTGCCGGATAATCTGGTGGAATATCTGAGTCTGGAACCTTATTCCGAATATGACAATGCTGCCACCATTCAGTTCAAAAAAGGCGACAAGGTAGGCAATATTGGCAGCATTGTACTGTATACCACCAGTGAATACGATGATCTGAAGACCCAGGAAGTACCGCTGGAAACAGAAGTGCTGCGGGATGAAGAAAAGGGTTTTGTACTGGCTTATGGCGGTATGCAGGATTCCGTATTTGAACCGGGCACAGAAGAAGCAGATCTGGTATTGCAGTATCACAACGCAGTAGCAGACGTACTGAAAACCATCAAAGTGGAAAAAAGCGCTTGATGGGAATGAATGAGAAAGCAAGTAGATAGAACATCTTATAAAATTGGACTTTAAATAAAAAAAGAGCACGGAATCAATGAATTTTGATTTCGTGCTTATTTTTTGGAGAAACAAAAAAAGTGAGTTTACACTCACTTTTTTTATAGTTGAAATTATTCAGCTTTGATTGCGCCTGTAGGGCAAGCACCAGCACATGTACCGCAGTCGATACATTCAGCAGCGTTGATTTCGTAAACGCCACCAGCTTCGTGGATGCAACCTGTAGGACATTCGCCAGCGCAAGCGCCGCAACCGATGCATTCGGGTCCGATTTTGTGAGCCATTGGATACACCTCCTTTATCATTCTACAAGCCTATTTTATATCAAAAGTTCGTATTGTGCAAGGAATATTTGCGAAATTTGGTATAAAAATAGATGCATCAGGAAACAAAGGGGCGGTATAGACCGGAAAATAGGCATTTGCGGCATAAAACCATCTGATACAATTTTTTAGAAACTGGCCTTATCGGTACAAAAGTTAGTCCAAACGCCCTTCTTTTGCTAAGGCTGCATCCTGTGCTTCCAGATCTTGTTTATAAAGCTGATATTCTTCGGCGGATTCCCGGATTTCTTCATATTCTGCCTGAGTGATGGGGCGTACGATCCGGGCAGGGAAGCCATAGACCATGCTGCCGGGAGGAACGATCATTTTGCGGGG
>CATZIM010000250.1 GCA_958420075.1 uncultured Clostridia bacterium
GACACTAAAAGGAGAAATGCTTCATGAGAATTGGTTCAGGATATGACGTACATAAACTGGTGGAAAACAGAGATCTGATATTGGGCGGTGTCAACATTCCTTATGAAAAAGGATTGCTGGGACATTCTGACGCGGATGTGCTGCTTCATGCCATTATGGATGCCTTGCTGGGAGCAGCGGCACTGAGGGATATTGGGGGACATTTTCCCGACACAGACCCGGCATACAAAGGCGCGGACAGTAAAAAATTATTATCCTGCGTTTGGGACTTGATTTCCCAGAAAGAATATTGTATAATGAATATCGACGCAACAGTAATCGCACAGCGTCCGAAGCTGAAACCTTATATTCCTGAGATGCGGAAGAATATCGCTGAGATTCTCCACATAGATATAGATCAGGTCAATGTAAAGGCAACAACAGAGGAAGGACTGGGATTTACCGGTGCGGGAGAAGGCATTGCCGCTTCGGCTGTGTGCCTTTTAGAAAAAACGAAATAAGCCAAAAGTGATGATGGAAAAGAGTAGTCCTTTTATCACCTGCCAGAGAATAACGGCCGTGGTGAAAGGCGATGAAATTTGAGTTTCCAGGAAACTGGGGATTTGAATGGCACCGTCTTAAGATACATGGGTGAGAGCCGTTTACAGAATGAGGAGGATGAAGTGCGTTCCTGAACTGAACGGGCGAACCATTTTTATTTGCAGTAGCCTGATTCCGATGACAACGTTACAGTCGATAAAGTGAGGCGGTATCTTTTTTCTGCGGAAAAACAGACCGTCTAAGTAAAGTGGAACCACGGAGTATAACAGCTTCGTCTTTACAGTGTATGTAAAGACGGGGCTTTTTCTTTTTGGGGAAACAGAGAAGAAAAGCGCAGGAACACCTTATTTCGTGCTGTAATATCATAAAAAAGAATATCAGTATCGAGAGGAGAAACCGAACATGAACACAAGAGAACTCAAAGCTAGAATTGAAGAAATGGTTGATGTCATTAAGGAAAAAGATCCTGCCATCAGAAGTAGTATCGAAGTTATTCTCTACCCCAGTTTCTGGGCAGTGATCAACCACAGAATTGCCCACAGCTTCTACAAAAAGAAACACTTTTTCATTGCCAGAGCAATTTCTCAGATTTCCAGAGGTTTGACCGGCATTGAAATCCATCCCGGCGCACAGATCGGCAAACGCTTCTTCATTGACCACGGTATGGGCGTTGTCATTGGGGAAACAGCGGAAATCGGCGACAATGTTATGCTGTACCACGGTGTCACACTGGGCGGTACTGGCAAAGACAAAATCAAACGCCATCCGACCGTTGGAGATAATGTACTGATCGGTGCAGAAACCATCGTACTGGGCCCCATTACCATCGGTTCCAATACAAAAATTGGCGCAGGTTCCGTTGTACTGGAAGATATTCCTGCTAACGTAACAGCTGTTGGCTCTCCTACAAAGATTGTAAGAAAAGACGGTATGCGCATCAAACCCACAGACCCTTCTGAATTTACAAAGGCAAAAAAACATGCAGTTTGAGAAATGAAAAAGAAAACGGAAGAATTATGGAAAATATGCTTGCAGAACCCGTTTTTGTGATATAATGTAACTTAGAAAAATATGGTTCAATAAAGGAAGGATGAACGACCATGAAAGTATATAATACACTGACAAGACAGAAAGAAGAATTCATTCCTCGCGAGGAAGGCAAAGTAAAAATGTACGTTTGCGGCCCTACTGTATATGACTATATCCATATCGGTAACGCACGCCCTTACGTTGTATTTGATACTGTAAGAAGATACCTGGAATACAAAGGTTATGACGTTACTTACGTTCAGAACTTCACAGACGTTGACGACAAGATCATCAACCGTGCAAACAAAGAAGGCAGCACAATGGAAGCAATCTCCAACCGTTACATTGAAGAAGCATTCCATGATGCTGATGGCCTGAATGTAAAACGTGCTACCGTGCACCCTCGTGTAACACAGGAAATGGACGGCATCATTGCCATGGTACAGACTTTGATCGACAAAGGCTTTGCTTATGAAGACAACGGTACTGTTTACTATGATACAAAGAAATTCCCTGAATACGGCAAACTGTCCAAAAAGAATCTGGATGAACTGATTGCCGGTGCCAGCGAACGTGTAGCTATTGACGACGCTAAGAAAAACCCTACAGACTTCGTACTGTGGAAACCTAAAAAAGAAGGCGAACCCAGCTGGACTTCTCCTTGGGGCGAAGGCAGACCCGGTTGGCATATTGAATGCTCCGTTATGGCAAAACATCATTTGGGCGACACCATCGACATCCATGCCGGCGGCGAAGATCTGATTTTCCCTCACCATGAAAACGAAATCGCACAGAGTGAAGCTGCTAACGGCTGCCAGTTCGCAAAATATTGGCTGCACAACGGTTTCATTACTGTTGACAATGAAAAAATGTCCAAATCTCTGGGTAACTTCTTCACCGTAAGAGATATTGCGGCACAGTTCCCTTATGAAGTAATCCGTTTCTTCATTCTGAACGGTCATTACAGAAGCCCCATCAACTTCAGTAGAGATCTGATGCAGGCTTGCCAGAATGGTCTGGAAAGAATCAAAAATGCAAGAAAAGAACTGGATTTCTATATCAAAAACAGCGCTGACACAAAAATGACAGCAGAAGAAACTGCACAGGCAGCAGAACTGGAAAAATACAAAGAACAGTTCGAAGCAGCTATGGATGATGACTTTAACACAGCTGACGCTATTTCCGTTATCTATGAACTGGTTCGTTTCAGCAACATCGCAGTAAAAGCTGGCGTTTCCAAAGAATATGCAGAAAAAATTCAGGATATGCTGGATCACCTGTGCGGCGTACTGGGTGTGGCAGAACTGAAAGAAGATGCTGTATCTGATGAAGAAACAGCAAAAATCGAAGAACTCATCGCAAAGAGAGCAGAAGCGAAAAAAGCAAAAGACTTTGCAACAGCAGACGCGATCCGTGACGAACTGGCAGCTATGGGCATCACCATCAAAGATACCCGTCAGGGCGTACAGTGGTTCAGAGGTTAATTATGAACTTACAGGCATTGGACTTAATGCTGGGTCAGAAGGGGACAGTCAATCCAAAGGAGCTGTCCCCTTTGGCGCTGGCTTATATAGGGGATGCGGTTTATGAAATGCTGGTGCGTACCACTGTTTTGACAGGGGGGAATGCGCCGGTGAACCGTTTGCATAAAACCGCCAGAGATATGGTCAATGCAAAAGCACAGGCGGAATTTTATTTCCGTGTGGCTGAAGAATTGACAGAGGAGGAAGCAGCTGTGTTCCGCAGAGGACGCAACGCCAAGTCCTACACCACACCGAAGAACGCCGATTTGATGGACTATCGCCATGCAACGGGGGTAGAAGCGGTATTCGGTTATCTGTATTTGGATGGAAAAATGGAAAGAGCCATTGACTTATTCCGTCTGGGTATGGCAGAATTGATAGAGAAA
>CATZIM010000251.1 GCA_958420075.1 uncultured Clostridia bacterium
CATGCTGCCATCCCTTTCCGTACTGTTTGGGGTGCCCATTGAAAAACTGCTGGCAGGCAATCTGCCAACATCATTTCTGGAGGGAAACATGAAAAAATCGAAATATTTTGTCTGTCCCCACTGCGGCAATCTGACACTCACCACAGGGGACGCTTCCATCACCTGCTGCGGACGCAGTCTGGAACCCGTGACAGCCAAAAAGGCAGAGGAAAGCGAAAAATTCCATGTGGAAGTCATCGAAAACGACTGGTTTCTTACCACTGACCACCCCATGGAAAAAGAGAATTACATCTCTTTTGTAGCATTTGCTACGGGAGACAAAGTGCAGCTCTACAAGCTGTATCCCGAATGGGACTTACAGCTGCGAATACCCAAACGTGGACACGGTACCTTATTCTGGTACAGCACCACAAAGGGATTTTTCTATCAATATCTTTAAAACAAAACAGCTGGAATCCATGTACTTTGCATGAATTCCAGTTGTTTTCATTTCATAAGAATGGTCACAGTATTCTGTTTTTATGACATTATGCATCCAATATACAGCCTTTTTCTGCACACATCTTTCTTATCCTTGAAAATCAAAGACTTTTTCCTTTCTTTTATGCTCCTTTGCAATCAAAAATATACACCTTTAAAGAATCTTAAACAAAAATTACGACTTCATAAATAGGAAAAGTAGAAAAACTATATTATACTAATGTCCTGTTAATATTTGCCATTACTCGAACAAGAAATAGCAAAGGTGGGAATATCATGGAATATATTTTACAAACAAATAATCTATCAAAAGTGTACGGAACAAAAACTGTTCTGAATGATGTCAGCATTCACGTACCAAAGGGCTCTATTTACGGTCTGGTGGGAAAAAACGGCGCAGGGAAAACAACGCTGATGCGTATCATCTGCGGTCTGACACAGCAAAGCGCAGGAAATTACGCACTCATGGGAAAATCAAATGATGATTCTGCATGAAACCGCATGGGGATACTCATTGAAAAACCAGGTATCTACGAACACATGACAGCACTGGAAAATCTGCGTTACTTTTCTCTGCTCTTTGGTATCCCCTCTCCTGACTATGACAAAATATTGAAAATGGTCGGCTTGCAAAATGCAGGAAAAAAGAAAGCCCGTCAATTTTCTCTTGGGATGAAGCAGCGATTGGGCATTGCCATTGCTCTGTTAGGCAATCCTGACTTTCTGATTCTGGACGAGCCCATCAACGGCCTTGATCCGGAAGGCGTATACGAAATGCGTAAAATGCTGGAGGAATTAAATCGTGAGCACGGGATCACCATTCTCATCGCCAACCACATTTTAAGCGAACTGTATAAACTGGCAACGGACTATGCCATCATTGACGGCGGACGTCTCATTGATGAATTCAGCAAAGAAACGCTGGAAGACGCATGCAGCAACAGTGTCCAGATTTCCGTAGAACCTGCTAGTATGCAGAACGCAAAAACATTGATCGCGTCCCGTTATCCTGATGTACGCTGTGAAGTTCTTTCCAACCACAGCCTGCGTCTGCATGAAAAAGTGAATCTGGCTGACCTGAATCAGTATCTGGTGGAAAATAAAGTGCGTGTGTGCGGTTTGGGCGCAAACGATGAAGATATGGAAAAATTCTTTGTAGAAAAACTTTCAAGGGGGAAAGCTGTATGAGAAATCTAATTCACGGACATATTTATCAATTAAAAAAAGATCGCTTCTTTTTAGGATGCCTTGGGGTCGGGCTGATTTTCCTGGCTATCTCCATCCGGATTTTCCTGTTGGGCTTTACGTCTGACACAGGAATGACCAGTATGATGCAGACATTTCTCGGCGGAGACATGGTTCTTTACGCATTTATGGTGCTGGCAACCAATATCATTGCAGAGGTTTATCGTTCTGGCGCAATGAAGAACATCGTCGGACGCGGCATTTCAAAGAAGAACTACTATTTATCTATGGTCTTTACCATCTCTGGCGCATACATACTGGTGATGCTGGTGCTGTCCATTTTTATGGGTGTGTTCGCAATGAGCAAATACGGTATGGGAACTCTGGAATATCCTGCTTATTTTACCCTGTCCATGGTGGCAAGAATTCTTTTTGTCATGGCACATATCAGTTTTGCCGTTACCATGGCCGTTCTGACACAAAATGTTATCACCGGTGCAATTTTCGGTTTTCTTGTGCCATATATCCCGCAGGCTTTGGAAATGGTGCTTGGATTCTTCAAGATCCATATCAGTCTTGACTTTATCAAGATTTCTACACACATGCCTTCTGTTTATGACGCATCCAATCAATTATCCACATTTCTGCCCTGCTTCCTTGTAGCAGGCGGTTATCTGGTTTTGTCTTTCCTGATTGGGTTCCAGCGTTTGAAACGTCAGGATATCAAATAATAAAATCATATAGAAAGCCAAAAAGGCTTGTTGACTGTACACACAGACAACAAGCCTTTTTTTGTTTATGTATCATGCCAAATCCTGTACCAGCTTTGTCAATGCTGTTAAATCATCCTCATTGGGGTGTGCCAATGCTTTCTGGAAATTTTCCAGCATCATATCCCGTTTGGGAGAGGGTTCCATAGCGGCGTAGCGT
This sequence comes from uncultured Clostridia bacterium, assembly GCA_958420075.1. Taxonomy (GTDB): domain Bacteria; phylum Bacillota; class Clostridia; order Lachnospirales; family Anaerotignaceae; genus Anaerotignum. The sequence continues at coordinate 2,596 of CATZIM010000251.1, forward strand.
TCCCGCACCACATCAGGCATTTTCCCCTGACACATAAATGTACCCACAATTTCACAAGAATCAGGCACATTTGCCTGTACCCGTTCCAAAATCTGTGTAAAGTATGCTTCACTGCCGCCGAAGCCAGCGGTACCGAAGAGGAATACCTTTTTGTTTTCCAGTGTCTGCAAAAATTCTCCCATCTGGCTGTCACAGGTACCTTTATCTGTCCAGAAACCCGCAAAAATCACATCTCCAGAGTTTGCGGCAACATGAGGTGCGCCGCAGTAGACGCTATCCAATGTAGGCAGTGTCTGACGAATGGCTTCTGCCAATTTTCCTGTATTTCCTGTTCTGCTGCTGTAACAAATGGCATATTTCATATCATTTTCCGCCTTTCTCATAAATACAATGGGTGCCTTCATGGCGCATCATGCCGCCTAAGCAATCTTTATTGCAGCGGACACACCGTCTGATTTCTTTTTCTCGTCCTGTCAAAACTTTCTCCGGCCACTGAGGGTCTGCAAGGAGCTGACGGCTCATGACGGCACAGTCGATTCTTCCTGTTTTCAGCTGTTCTTCCACAAAAGCCGGACTGGTCAATCCGCCCACACCACAGACAGGCAGGTTTGTATACTGTTTCACTATATCGCAGAACCGCAGGAAACAGCCTTCTTCATGAAAATAAGGATGGTTCGCTGGAGGGATGGTATCAGACAGAGCCGCATGGTTTGCCAGTGATACATGGAAGCTGTCTGCCCCTGCGCGCTCCAGCATAGGTACGACTGTTTTCAATTCATCCTCCGTAAATCCTGCTTTGCCGTATTTGGGCTGTTCCATACGGACAGCCAGTTTCACATCAATGGGCATATCCGGCACAGCTTTCTGTACCGCTTCCACA
>CATZIM010000252.1 GCA_958420075.1 uncultured Clostridia bacterium
TCGTCTACGGTGATGATACCCACCAGACGGTTTTCCCCGTCTACAACAGGCAGGGAAATGAAGTTATATTTTCGGAAAAGATTTGCCGCTTCTTCCTGGTCGTCCAAAGTGGAAATGGAGATAACGTCTTCCTCCATCAGTTCCTCTACCCGTTTATCTTCATCGGCAAAAAGCAGTGTTCTAAGGGGCAATACCCCCACCAGATGCTTTTTGTCGTCAATGACATAACAGGTGTAAATGGTTTCCTTATCCAGACCGTTTTTGCGGATAATCTCCATGGCGCGCTTTGCTGTCATGGTTTTGGAAAGGTGCACAAACTCGACGGTCATCAAACTTCCGGCGGAGTTTTCGGGATAATGCAGGAAACGGTTGATCAGAGCACGGGTTTCCCTGTCGGTGTTTCGCAGAACTTTGCTTACCAGATTGGCAGGGGCTTCCTCCAGAAAGTCAATGGTATCGTCCAGATACATATTATCTACGATGTTTCGTACTTCCGTATCGGTAATGGATGTGACCAGCATTTCCTGGGTGTCGTTATCCAGATAGGAGAATGCTTCCGCCGCCATATCCTTAGACAGCAGACGGAAAAGGAACAATTGCTTATCTGCCGGCAGTTCTTCCAGAAATTCCGCCACGTTGGCAGGGTTTTCTTCATTCAGTTCTTCCCGCAGCTGCACATAATGCCCTTTTTCTATAAGTTCCTGCCACTTTTCCACCGTTTCATTCCATTCTTCCATGTCACACCTCCTTCGGAATACAAATTCTCATGTTCTTACAGCAGCAATACCGTTGCGATGCTGAAATAAATAATCAATGCCACAGCATCCACCAATGTAGAAATCAAAGGACCTGCCATCATAGCCGGGTCTACCTTCAAAATCTTTGCCAGAATAGGCAGGGTACAGCCGATGGTCTTAGAAAGCACTACAACGGCCGCCATACTGATGGAAACAGTAAAGTCTACCAAAAAGCCCGTACTGGGGCTGAAAAATGTCATACGTACCATATTGACTGCCCCCAGAGCAATGCCGCAGAGAGCACCAACCCGGACTTCTTTCCAGACAACCCGGAGCACGTCTTTCACTTCGATTTCTCCCAGGGCCATACCACGAATGATCATGGTGGAAGCCTGAGAGCCAGCGTTCCCCCCGGTACCTGTGATGATGGTGATGAAGCTGGAAAGAGCCATGACCGTTGCCAACAGAGATTCATAATGGCTGATGACCAAAGAACTGAGGGTACCGGATACCATCAGTACACACAGCCACACAATACGGTTTCGTGCCAGCTTCAGCACGGGGGTTTTCAGATATTCTTCATCGGAAGGCAGCAATGCCGCCATTTTTTCCATATCTTCCGTGGTTTCCTGTTCGATAACGTCCACGATATCGTCCACGGTGATGATGCCTACCAGACGGTTTTCCAAGTCCGTAACAGGCAGCGCCATCCAGTTATACTTCTTGAAGATCTGGGCAACTTCTTCCTGATCGTCGGTGGTATGCACAGATACCACGTCTTCTTCCATCAAGTCCTGGACCAGTTCTTCATCCTTAGCGCAAATCAGCGTCCGCAAAGGGACAACGCCGATAAGTTTTCGCTGACCGTCGATGACATAACAGGTATAGATGGTTTCCTTATCCATGCCTGTCCGTTTAATCTGCTTCATGGCCACATCTACGGTCATACCGCCTCTGAGTTTCACAAACTCGATTGTCATCAAGCTGCCGGCGGAATTTTCCGGGTAGTTCAAAAAGCGGTTAATAAGAGCACGGGTTTCCGCGTCGGTGTTGCGCAGCACCTTTTTTACCAGATTGGCAGGTGCTTCTTCCAGAAAGTCCACCGTATCGTCCAGGAACATTTCGTCTACGATGTTGCGCACTTCTTTATCTGTAATGGAATGAACGATATGTTCCTGGGTGTCACTGTCCATATAGGAAAATACTTCCGCCGCCATGTCTTTGGTCAGCAGTCGGAAAATGAAAAGCTGTTTTTCCGCAGACAGTTCCTCGAAGTATTCCGCCAAGTCGGCGGCGTTTTCCTCGTTCAATTCCTGTTTTAACTGTATATATGCTCCTTTATCCATCAATTCATTGAAATGGTCAAAGAGCGTCTGCATTTCCTCCACTGTTTTTCACCTCGTTTTTCAGACAATAAAAAAACACCATTGTCTTTGCAAAAGTGTCAGCAGAAAATGTCGTCATACAATTTTCCGAAAAACGCGCACAGAAAAGCAAGCCCCTATTTCACCATAGGAAAAAAGGAACCAAAAGGATGCGACATTTCCGCTGTGATATTCAAATACCATCGCTCAGGACCCAAAGGGATACTCTCGCTACTGCCGTCCATTCGGTTCACCTCCGTCATTTCTTTCTTGCCTGTCATTTTTCTCCACCATTAGTATATGCTTTCCCAAAATCAACGTCAACCCCAACTTCTTCAATCGGCGGAAAAAATTACATAACAATGAGAAAACCCCGGAATAACTGGAAATTCTTTCCATGCAAACCGGGGTTTTGGGATTCAATTTTTAGAATTTTTTCAGGAAATTACCAAATTTGGTATACTGTCCCATCCATGTCAAATCAACGGTACCTGTCGGGCCGTTACGCTGTTTGGCAATGATGAGTTCCGCCTGATTTTTCTTTTCCGTATCGGGGAAATAATACTCGTCACGATACAGAAAAGCCACCACATCGGCGTCCTGCTCGATGGCACCGGATTCTCTCAGGTCGGAAAGCATGGGTCTATGGTCCGCACGCTGTTCGCAGGCACGGGACAGCTGGGAAAGGGCGATAACCGGCGCTTCCATTTCTCTGGCGATGGCCTTGAGGGAACGGGAGATTTCGGAAATCTCCTGCTGTCTGGAATCGTTCCGGCTGTTGCCGCTCATCAGCTGCAAGTAGTCGATGACGATAAGTCCCAAGCCTTTTTCCACCTTCAGGCGGCGGCATTTGGAACGGACCTCCATAGGGGTAACCCCGGGGGTATCGTCAATGTAGATAGGTGCCTGAGAAAGAGGGCCCATGGCTTGAATCAAGTCTGCCCAGTCGCTGTCTGTCAGTTCCCCTGTACGGAGCCTCTGGGCATCCAGCATAGCTTCGGAACAGAGCATACGGTTTACTAACTGTTCCCGGCTCATTTCCAGAGAGAACACCGCTGTAGGCACATTGCTGCGGATGGCAGCATTCTGGATGATGTTCAGAGCAAAGGCCGTTTTCCCCATGGAAGGACGGGCCGCCAGCAAAATCAGGTCCGATTTCTGAAGTCCTGCTGTTTTCTGGTCGAAGTCCACAAAACCTGTGGGTACGCCAGTCAGTTTCCCTTTGGAACGGTAGATATCCTCGATTTTCTCAATGGAATCCACGGCAATGTCCCGGATATGGTGGAACTGGTCGGAATGGCGGTTCTGCATGATGTCGAAAATGCCTTTTTCCGCCGTATCCATAATGGCGTTGACGTCGGTTT
>CATZIM010000253.1 GCA_958420075.1 uncultured Clostridia bacterium
GAAAAAGGCGGTTTCTCCTGCAAAATCCCCATGCAGAAAATAAGAGCGCAAATTGCCAGTGCACCAATACCCAGCTGTTTTCCTGTCTGTTCCAGTTTCTTCTGCAAAGGTGTCATACTGTCAGATGTATGGGAGAGCATGGCGGCAATTCTGCCCATTTCCGTATCCATGCCCGTTGCTGTCACCAGTACCTTTCCTTTGCCGTAAACCACATAGCCTCCGGCAAGAACCATGTTTTTCCGGTCACCTGTTGCCGTTTCTGCGGGCAAGCCCCCTGCCGCCGTTTTTTCCACTGGCAGAGCTTCTCCTGTCAGGGCGCTTTCTTCTGTTTTCAGACTGCGGCTTTCCACCACACGCCCATCAGCACAGACGGCATCCCCTGTTTCCAGCAGCAGCAAATCCCCCGGCACCACTTCCGCCGCCGGAATCTCCCGTACAATGCCGTCCCGAATGACACGAGCATGAGGCGCCGCCATTTTTTTCAGGGCTTCCAGCGCCTTCTCCGCCTTGCTTTCCTGAAAAAGCCCCAATGCAGCGTTGAGCACCACAATCCCCAGAATCATCACCGCATCCAGCACATCATTTTCCCCACTCAATCGGGAAATGACCACAGACACTACTGCCGCTCCCAGCAGCAGCAATATCATAAAGTCATCAAACTGTGCCAGGAACCGCCAAAACAGACTTTTTTTGCCGTCCGTTTCCGCCAGCTCATCCCTGCCTTTTTGCACCAGCCGCTCCGCCGCCATTTGGGAAGTCAATCCCTGTTTCTCATCTGTTTCCAGACGACGTGCCGCTTCTTTCGTTTCCATTTGCCACCAATTCATATCCTCACCCGTTTCTCTCGTTGTCTTTGGTTGTCCTGCTTTTCCATTCTATGCGTCTATGACCAAAAACATGACTGGTGCATATGATGACCACAGGAGGTGTTTCCCATGATTCTTTCCTTTCTGCTGGCGCTTTCTCTTAGTCTGGACGCATTGGGGGCGGGTATGGCGTGCGGACTAAGGCGGATTTCCCTGCCTATTTTCTCCCGAGTGGTTTTGGGGCTGGAAACGGCAGGGCTGTTATTTTTATTTCTCAAAGCAGGTACCTTTCTGGCTGCCTGTCTGCCTTCCCACTGGGCAGAACGAGGGGCGGCATTATTTCTGGTGGGCTTTGGTCTGTTCCTGCTGTTTCAAGGCTGCCGCAAACAGACAGACAGCCCCTCTCCTTTGAAATTCCTGCGCAGTCCATCCCAATGTGACACGGATGGTTCCGCAGTGCTGGAAGCAGGCGAAGCGCTGCTGTTGGGTCTGGTGCTTTCTGCCGATGCCTGCGGCGTTGGGCTCAGTGCCGCTGCGGCAGGTTTTTCCGTATACTGGCTGCCTTTTTTCGCTGCCCTTTTGCAGACATTTTTTCTTTCTATAGGGGCAGAATCCGGAAAACGGCTGACGGAAACAATGCCCATGGCAGAAAACCGCTATACCCTTTTGTCCGGCGGTATTTTCCTTGTCATGGGGCTGCTGCGGCTGTTCTGGTAGTCAGACATTTGTTCTTTTCATTTTGAGGGAAATATGCTATGATGGAAAAAAGCGTAAGGACGGCAAACAGGAGGCGATGACATGTTCACATCTTTCAACAGCGTAGAACTGATCACAGTTTCTTCACTGGAAGAACAGACCAGGCTGCGGAATCTGCTGACCCAAGGGGGCGTGGAACACATGGTGTCAGTAAAAGATCCCCATCAGACCAGCGGCTTTTTCCCTGTGCCCGATCCCGAAACCATGATGACACAATCCATGGCGTATACCTTTTATGTCCATAAAAAGCAATTGCAGCAGGCAGTTTCTCTGCTGAAACAGGAGGGGTTTGTATGATTAATGTATTCAACAGAAAAGAAGTCTACAGCACTTATAATATGGCGGATCAGACGCGTATAAAAGAACTTTTGGAAAGCAACGACATCGAATGCTTCCTGGACAACAAACGTCTGGAATCCCCTTTGGGAGCGCAGAGCACCATCAGCGGCACTGCTTCTCCTCTGGGAGCACAGTCCAGCGTCAACAATGACCAGAACTGCTGCATGGAATACAAAGTATTTGTAAAGAAAACAGATTATTCTCTGGCAAAAAGACTTATTGAAAAATAAGCATACAAATGCCGGATGCTCCTTTGGGGGCATCTTCATAAGAAAACAAAGCAAGCCGAAATCCTTATTATGACAACGGATTCCGGCTTCTTTTTATAGCAGAAAAGCCGAAAATCTCTGCATCAACAGAAATTTTCGGCTCTTTTTTATTTTTTGAAATGGACTGTGACAGATTAACCGTGGAACAGCTTTTTGGTCTGATAAATGGGTTCACAGGTCAGGTTTACTCCCAGTTTCTGGAACACGTTTTCATCTACCGCGGAAAGGATAACGGAAGAATGGACTTCGCAGCATTTCAGTTTTTCCAGCTGCTGCATAGCCAGTTCCGCCTTTTCATCTGTTGCGGCACAGATGCACAGAGCAATGAGGATTTCGTCTGTGTGCAGTCTGGGGTTATGGTTGCCCAGATGGGATACTTTCAAATGCTGGATAGGTTCGATGATGGTAGGAGAAATCAGCTTCACATCATGATCCAGATTTGCCAGTTTTTTCAGTGCGTTCAGCAACATGGCAGAAGATGCGCCCAACAGAGAGCTTGTCTTGCCGGTAACGATGGTGCCGTCAGGCAGTTCGATGGCTGCCGCAGGTGCGCCGGTTTCTTCGGCTCTTTTCATGGCTGCTGCCGCTACAGGACGATTATCCACGCCAGTGCCTGCCTGTTTCATCAGCAGTTCCAGTTTATAGATGGATTCTTCACCGCCATTGCCTTTTCTCTGTTCGCACAGTGCTTTGTAATACCGGCGGATGATTTCATTTCTGGAGGCTTCTTTGACCGCTTCATCATCGATGATGCAGTTGCCTACCATGTTAACGCCCATATCTGTAGGGGATTTATAGGGAGATTCCCCATAAATCTTTTCAAACATGGCGTTCAGTACAGGGAATACCTCTACATCACGGTTATAGTTGACAGTGGTTTCGCCGTAAGCTTCCAGATGGAAGGGGTCGATCATATTCATATCGTTCAGGTCAACGGTAGCTGCTTCATAAGCCAGGTTGACAGGGTGCTGCAAAGGCACATTCCAGATGGGGAATGTTTCGAATTTTGCATAGCCAGCCTTAATGCCACGTTTGTTTTCATGGTACAGCTGAGACAGGCAAACTGCCATTTTGCCGCTGCCGGGGCCAGGTGCTGTTACAACCACCAGAGAATGTTCTGTTTCGATATATTCGTTTTTGCCGAAGCCATCTTCACTAACGATGAGAGGCACATTGCTGGGGTAGCCGGGAATGGTGTAATGGCGATACACCTTCAGACCCAGGTTTTCCAGTTTCCGCTGATAAGCCACTGCGCTTTCCTGACCGCCAAACTGTGTCAGAACTAC
>CATZIM010000254.1 GCA_958420075.1 uncultured Clostridia bacterium
ATTCACTGCTGGTTTTGTAGGCGATGAGATCTGCCGCCTGTTGCAGGAAAAATGATGTCATACGGCGTTTATGACATTGCCGGAAGGATGCAGCCGTATCAATGTGAAATTGAAATCTGCAGACGGCACAGAAATCAATGCCAGAGGCCCGGTCATTACAGAAGAAGCATTGCAGCAGCTGATGCAAAAACTGGATATGCTGGAAAAGGGCGATGTGCTGGTTCTGGCAGGAAGCATTCCTACAGGTCTGCCGGCAACTATTTATCAGGATATTCTTCACCGCCTGGCTGGCAAAGAAATTCTGACCGTTGTGGATGCCACAGGCAATCTACTTTGCAATGTATTGGAACATCATCCGTTTTTGATCAAACCCAATCATCATGAACTGGGTGAGATTTTTGATGTGACCATTGATGATATGGAAAAGGTAAAAATTTATGCCGGAAAACTGCAGGAACAGGGCGCAAGAAACGTACTGGTTTCCATGGGCGGAAAAGGTGCGGCTCTGCTGACAGAAAAAGGCGATTTTTATCATTTGCCTGCCCCTGAGGGAAAACTGGTCAACAGTGTTGGTGCAGGAGATTCCATGGTAGCTGGATTTTTGGCAGGCTGGCTGGAAAGCGGAGATTATGCCCATGCATTTAAGATGGGGATTTCTGCAGGCAGCGCCAGCGCTTTCAGCGAAAATCTGGCAACGAAAGAAGAAGTGTTGGCTTTATATGAAAAGTTAAAATAAAGGGAGGGGACCCACATGCGTATTACAGATTTGCTGGATCGCCGCAGTATTGCCCTTGATGCAAAACCGGCGTCCAAGAAAGAAGCTTTGGACACAGTTATTCAGTTGATGATCGACAGCGGTAAAATCAAAGATGCGGAAGCTTATCGTAAAGAAGTTTACCGCAGAGAAGAAGAAGGAACAACAGGGATTGGCGAGGGGCTGGCAATTCCTCATGGGAAAGGTGAGTTCGTAGAAAAACCCGGTCTGGCTGCACTGGTTGTACCAGAAGGTGTTGATTTTGAATCTCTGGACGGAGAACCTGCGACATTGATTTTCCTCATTGCTGCTCCCAATACAGCAGATAATGTGCATCTGGATGTATTGAGTAAACTTTCCGTTATGATGATGGATGAAAATTTTGCGGATAGCCTGAGAAACGCAAAAACAGTGGATGAATTCCTGAAAGTCATCGACGATGCGGAAGAAGCAGAAAAGGAAGAAAAAACAGAAGAAGCACCTGCAGAAACAACTGCACAGCCTGTTTGCAAGGTTCTGGCAGTTACTTCCTGCCCCACAGGTATTGCGCACACATACATGGCTGCGGAAGGTCTGGAAAAAGCAGCAAAAGCAAAGAACTGTACCATTAAAGTTGAAACCCGCGGCAGCGGCGGTGCGAAAAATGTGTTGACTGCGGAAGAAATCGCAGCAGCTGACTGCATCATCGTTGCAGCAGATACACAGGTGCCTATGGATCGTTTCCATGGCAAACCGGTTATTTCCTGCCATGTAGCAGATGGTATCAGCAAAGCAGAAGAACTGCTGGATGAAGCTATCTCCGGTAAAGTACCTCTGTATCAGGCAGAAACAAAACCTCAGGAAACAGTAAAAGCAAGCGGCTCTGTTGGCCATAAAATCTATATGCAGCTCATGAACGGCGTATCTCATATGCTTCCTTTCGTTGTCGGCGGCGGTATCCTCATTGCCATTGCCTTCCTGATTGACGGTTTGTGTGTAGATATGACAACATTGCCTGCAGATATGCGTGCCAACTTTGGTACCATCACACCTGCTGCGGCACTGTTCAAACAGATCGGCGGTGTGGCATTTGCCTTCATGCTGCCTGTATTGGCTGGTTTCATTGCCATGAGTATTGGTGACAGACCTGGTCTGGCGCTGGGCTTTGTGGGCGGTTCCATCGCAGCTTCCGGCAGCTCCGGTTTCCTGGGCGCTCTGGTAGCAGGTTTCCTGGCTGGTTATACAATCGTTTTCCTGCGTAAGATTTTCGATAAACTTCCTGAAGCACTGGAAAAAATCGCTCCTGTATTGCTGTATCCTCTGTTCGGTATCCTGATTGTAGGTCTGATCATGTACTTCGTGGTAGAACCGCCTGTTGGTGCGCTGAATACAGCCATGAATACAGCTCTGACAAACATGAGTGGCACAAGCAAAATTCTGCTGGGTATTCTGGTAGCAGGTATGATGTCCATCGACATGGGCGGTCCCTTCAACAAGGCAGCTTATGTATTCGGTACAGCTTCCATTGCAGCAGGCAACTATGATATTATGGCAGCAGTTATGGTCGGCGGTATGGTACCTCCTTGTGCTATCGCTCTGTCCACCATCCTGTTCAAGAAAAAATATACAAAACAGGAACGTGAATCCGGTCCTACAAACTTCATCATGGGTCTGGCATTCATCACAGAAGGTGCAATTCCTTTTGCAGCATCTGACCCTCTGCGTGTCCTGCCTTCCTGTATCGTAGGCTCTGCACTGGCAGGCGCACTGTCCATGGCATTTGACTGCACACTGATGGCTCCTCACGGCGGCATCTTCGTATTCCCTGTTGTAGGCAATGCGCTGATGTATCTGGTTTCTTTGGTAGCAGGTACAGTTGTGGCAGCAGTATTGCTGGGGATTTTGAAAAAAGATGTAACAGAATAAGTTTGCATAGATTTGCGGCAAAGCCCTGTGCTTTGCCGCTTTCCCTTTTTCTGGTTTCTGTTTCTGGTTGATTTTGACTGTTTTTGCATGATATAATGACAAAAAGGGAGGCTTTTGTATGTTGACAGAACAACGATATGAAAAAATTCTCGATTTGGTAAATGAGAAAAAAAGTGTTACCGTCAAAGAAATGACGGAACTGCTGGAAAGTTCTGAATCCACCATCCGCAGGGATTTAACGGTACTTCATAAAAAAGGACGTCTGGTGAAGGTATTCGGCGGCGCAGTCGCCATCGATATGGAATACCGTACCAAAGATGAGGAAGTCAATCGCAGAGAAGATGAAAATAAGGAAGCAAAGGAATTGATTGCTCGTTTTGCTGCGTCTTTGATTCAGCCGGATGACTTTGTATTTTTGGATGCAGGCACCACCACAGCTTGGATTCCGGACTTTTTGATAGAAAAATCCGCTGTATTTGTGACAAACGGCATTGCCCATGCCAAAAAACTGGCAAGACTTGGCGTGGAAGTCCATCTGCTGGGCGGAGAGTATAAATCTTCTACGGAGGCAATTGTGGGGGATGAAGCCGTGGAACAGCTGCGGCGGTATCATTTCACAAAAGGCTTTTTCGGTACAAACGGCATTGGAAAAACAGCAGGCTATACCACACCGGATATTCGGGAAGCGTCATTGAAGCGCTGTGCGGTACAGCAGAGCCGGGAAACTTATATCCTGGGGGACAGTAAAAAATTCAATCGCATGAGTGCGGTAAGCTTTTGCGATTTTTATGACGCC
>CATZIM010000255.1 GCA_958420075.1 uncultured Clostridia bacterium
GCCTTTGCGGCAGAGAGAAGCATGGAAATGGTGCGGGCTTACTGCAATTTGGAGGAAGTACCGGCGGAACTGGAACATGTTTGTGTTTGTATCGGTCTGGAAATCTATGACAAAGGCGGTTTGCAGGAAGGCGGAATCAAAGAAATCACAGAAGGAAAGGTTTCTGTGACATTTGCAGACGAAGCAGATACGGCAGGGGCATTTTTGCTGCATTATCAGGAGGAATTGAACCGTTTTCGGAAAATGCAGTGGTAAGAAAAAAGGGGGGATACCATGGCAGGAAGCTGGCAGGCGGCGAAAAGAGCGGTGGAAAGCCATTTTACAGACAAGTGCCGTGTGACGGAATTTACAGAAGAAGAAACGTCCTGGGGGGAAACACGGTTCAGCGCTGTGCAGGGGAAAGAAATGACTTGCAGGCTGGTGGAAGAAGGCGATGGCAGTGACATTGAGGGGCTGCTGGCTTACGGGCAATGGGAAGGGGTATTGTTATATCCTACGGAAAACCACATTGCGGCAGGCAGTCAGGTGGAAGTGACAAAGCCAGACGGCAGAGAAGTCATTTTTTTTACCACGGGAGAAACCCTTTCTTACAGCACCCACAAAGAAACGGTTTTGACGAGAAAATGTCCCTTTTAAGGGGGTAGATGCTTGATGGAAAGAAAAGATATGATGACACTGCTGAAACGGGCAGTGATACAGGCATTGAAAGAAGGATTTTTCCTTCCCGTGTATGGAGAGCGTGTGCCCCAAAAGACGAAAATGCCCTGTTTTTCTGTGACAGTGGAAGAAACGGTGCAGAAAAGGCTTTTGGGACGGCGTAGGGCAGTGGAGGCAAAACTGAAAGTGCGTTACACGGGGGCAGAAGAAAAAGACAAAAAAGAAACGGCGGCTGCAGTGGCTGATGGATTGTATGAAGCGCTTTGGCTGGTTGGCAGTGCAGAGCGGTTTGGGGCAAGGAGTATGTCTCACACCATGACAGAGGACGGCGTGGACTTTTTTGTCACTTATGGATGGCAGATCATTGTGGAACAGCAGGAAACTCTCATGGAACGGCTGGAATACAACGGGGAAAAGGTGATCGGATATGAAGAAAACGAAGTTTGAAAAGGCACAGCTTCTGGAAAGCAAAACGCTGGGATATGGCAGAGATTTGCTGGAAGCGGTGCTGGGGGACGAAAAGAGGTATACAAAGGAAGAAGCCGCAAAGGCGGCAGAAGCATATTTGAAGGGGAAAGTAAAGGAGGAAAAGTAATATGGCATTAGGCGGCGGCACCTTTTTGGTGCAGAACAAAGTATTGCCGGGGGCGTACATCAATTTTGTATCCAGACCAAGAGCCATGGGCGTCATGGGTGAAAGAGGCGTGGTCTGCATGGGTATGGAACTGGATTGGGGTCCGCAGGAAATGATGACCGTGGAAGCGGCAGATTTCCAGACAAATGCCATGGAGGTATTCGGTTTCGGATACAGCCATGACAAAATGAAGGATATGAGAGAGCTGTTCTGTGGAGCGAAAACAGCGAAGATTTACCGCATCAACAGCGGGACTGCGGAAACGGCAAAAATCGGAGAACTGACAGTGACCGCAAAATATGGCGGTCTGCGGGGCAATGACCTGCGTGTGGTGGTGGCGGAAAACGTGGATGAAGAAGGTATGTTTGATGTGGCTACCTATATGGATATGGAACAGGTGGATGTGCAGACAGTGGCGAACATTGACAGTCTGGAAGAAAACAAGTTCGTGAAATTCAGCGGAACTGGCGCACTGACACCTACAGCGGCAACCCCTTTGACAGGCGGCACCACAGAGGAAGTTTCCGGCAGCGGATACACAGATTTTCTGACGGCGGCGGAAAAAGAGGATTTTAATGTGCTGGCGTACAACGGTACGGATGAGGTGACAAAGAAGCTGTTTGTAAGCTTTACAAAACGTCTGAGAGATGAGGAAGGCGTGAAGTTTGTGACAGTCCTTTATGATTATCCCCAGGCGGATTATGAGGGCATCATTTCTGTGGGTACAGCAAAAGAACTGGTTTGCTGGGCAGCAGGCATGGAAGCAGGAGCGGCTGTCAATGAAAGTCTGACCAACCGCAAGTATGACGGGGAATACGAAGTGGATGCCAAAGACACAAAAAGCAATTTCATCAAGGGAATTCAGGCAGGGAAATTCCTGTTTTATGATGATGGCGGCGAGATTCGTGTGCTGCGGGATATCAACTGTTTCACTTCTTTTGAAAGCAACAAAAACAGTGATTTTTCTTCGAACCGTGTGGTGAGAGTGTTGGACAGCATTGCCAATGACGTGGCAAGGATTTTCAGTCAGTATTATCTGGGCAAGCGCAGCAACAACGCCGACGGCAGAAATCTGCTGAAAGCGGAAATCATTGCTTATCATGAGCAGCTGTTACAGCTGGAAGCAATCGAAAACTTTACAGCGGAAGACATTACAGTACAGCAGGGCGTGGAAAAACAGGATGTGGTGGTATACGAAAGCGTACAGCCCACCGATGCCATGGAAAAACTGTATATGAGAGTGGAAGTTGTGTAAAAGGAGGAGAAGTATGGCATATTTACGGGCAAAAGATACGGTAAACGGCGCTTTGGGCACTTGTTACGCCAGAATTGACGGGGAACGTCACGAATTGATGCAGGTGAAAAACGTGACAGCTACTGTAAAGAAGACCAGGACGGAAATTCCTATTCTGGGACTGACAGGGAAACAGCACAAAAGCGGCGGTTGGGAAGGCACTGGGAAAATGACGGTATATTACGTTTCCAGTCTGTTCCGCAAGGTGATGCTGGATTATATGAAAAATGGCGTGGACACTTACTTTGAACTGATGCTGACAAACGAAGATCCTACGGGAGAAACAGGAAAACAGACAGTGTTGCTCAAAGATGTGAACATTGATGAGATGGTTATTGGAAAGCTGGATGTAGATCAGTTTGCTTTGGAGGAAGATATGACATTTACCTTCGGAGATGCGGATCTGCTGGATGCTTTTGACGAACTGTAAGAAAAGGGGCGGGCGGCAGGGATAAAAGGAGGAGAAATATGCAGGAAGCGTTTTACAAAGAAAATGCCAAGGCTTTTCGGGAAACAGAATGTTCCATTGCACCAAGATTTCAGCAGGATGGGAAAGAAATGCTGTGGAAGATTCGCGCCATTTCGCAGGCGGAGAATGCGGAAATCTGGAAGAAAAGCGGCGAAAATCCCAAAAGATATGAAAGTATGGTGCTGGCGGCATCTGTGGTATTTCCGGATTTAAAAGGGGCAGATTTGCAGGACAGCTACGGTGTCATGGGGGCGGAAAATCTGCTGGAAAAAATGCTGACGGCTGGGGAATTTGCCGCTTTGCAGGAGGCTGTGGAAGCGGTGAATCAGTAAGGGGGGACGAGATTGTACCGATTTTATTTGAAACAAGGGGAAACACAGTTTTTGTTCCCC
>CATZIM010000256.1 GCA_958420075.1 uncultured Clostridia bacterium
GTACGATGTCGGTTGTTTCCCCTACACCTCTGACAAAAAGTTCTGTAAATTCAAAGGCAGGTGTTCTGATTTCCCCAATGCCGAATGTTTCGCAGAGATTGCGCATTTTGCCTTCGATACGCTGCCATGCTTTTACCTCTGCGCCGTAAATATCCTTTGTACCTTTTACCAACTGAATCATAATTTACCTCCCTGCGGCAATCCCTGCCGCTTTCTTTCTATCATTTCGTCAATTCTGCCGATATAATCTTCAATGCTCTTTACATTAAATACACGTTCGATGCGGTCTGTAGCAGGGTCTACGGTCTTTGTGCTTGCCCCTGCACCTGCCGCCAGAATGGTCTGTTTTTCTTCCATAATCTGGATGTTGTAAACCCCTTCTTTGCCGGGTTTGCAGTAACCAACGTTTTCAAAGTTCCCTACCATATTTTTCTGGCGATACATATAATAAGGTTCCAGTCCCATTCTTTCCGCGTAATCCGCCGCAATTTCCAGCATTTCCTCAAGCACTTCCGCTGTGGTCATAGTATACAGGTCAAACTGCTCTTTCAAGCGGGATGCACGTTTGACCGCCAGTGTGTGAACGGTCACATTATCCGGTTCCAATGCCATGATTTCTTCCATGGTCTGCCGTACATCTTCCGGTGTTTCCTCAGGCAGCCCCAGAATCAAGTCCATGTTGATGTTGTCATGTCCCACTTCTCTGGCTTCCCAGAATACCCGACGGATGTCCTCTACTGTATGGCGTCTGCCGATACGCTTGAGGGTTTCCTCGTTCATGGTCTGGGGATTGATGGAAATACGGTTGACACCGTAAACTTTCATCAAACGCAATTTTTCCTTTGTGATGGTATCAGGACGACCTGCTTCCACGGTGTATTCCATATCTTCTGTAGGTGCGAACAACTCCTGTACCTTTTGCAGCAGACGTTCCAGCTGTTCCTCTGTCAAAGAAGTGGGTGTACCGCCGCCGATGTAGATATTTTTCAAATGGAAGTTCTGTGCGTACTCTGCCAGATATTCCATTTCTTTGAACATGGCATCCAGATACTCGTCCACCCGTTTTTCATACTGCTTCAAGGGATAAGCTGTAAAGGAACAGTACAGACAACGGGTAGGACAGAATGGAATGCCAATATACAGGCTGATGTCTGTTTTTTCATTGCCTGCCAAAAGTCTGCGCTCCGCTTTCGCTACCTTCAAAGTCAATTCTGCTTTATGCTGCGCCACCAGATACTTTTCTGTGAGATACCGCAGACATTCTTCATCGCTTTTGCCTTCAGAAAGAAGGGTATTGACGATTTTCGCAGGACGAACACCTGTCAAAAGTCCCCATCTGGGGTACATGCCTGTTTCTCTGCTCAAAAGCGCGAAAATAGTCAGCTTCACCAGACGTTTTTTCTCTTTTTCTGTCAATGGCTCCGTATAAGGCATAGACCAAGCAGAAACCTGCTCTCCACGCCGATAAAGCATTGCCGAAGCAATGCCTTTTTCCACGGAACTTTCTACTGTTGTTTCTTCGGCAGAGATTTCCTCTGTCCGATAATAATGCAAGTTGGGGTAAAACACTTGTATCATAGTCTGCACGTCATTTTGCAGCTCATGTCCCCGCAAACGATAATATATCATATCCAAAATCCTTTTTTAGAACAATTTTTCACTATCCAGCAGCAGTGTTACAGGGCCATCGTTGATGAGTGCCACTTTCATGTCTGCCTGGAACTGGCCTGTTGCCACTTTCTTAATGGGCATAGACTTTGCTTTTGCGCAAAGTTTATCGAACAGCACGGATGCCACATCAGGAGCCGCACCGCCGGAGTAACCGGGACGTCTGCCTTTTCTTGCATCACCGTAAAGGGTGAAGTTTGGCACAATGAGCAGTTCCCCGTCAATATCCAGCAAAGACAGGTTCATTTTGCCGTTTTCATCTTCAAAAATACGCAGGTTTACAACCTTGTCCAGCATATATTCAATGGTTTTGTCGTCGTCTGTTCCCAGCATACCGAACAATACCATAACACCTTTTCCGATTTCACCGATGACCTGACCATCAACGGTTACACTTGCCTGTGAAACTCTCTGCAATACTGCGCGCATGTTCATCCTCCTATTATTTAGCCGCTGACACGTTCAATATCAATGATGCCTTTGATGCCTTTCAATCGTTTATTGACACGTTCCAGCTGATCTTTTGTTCTGATTTCCATAGTGATGTTGAAAATAGCTGTCATATCCTTTGTGGTACGGATATTGAAGCCTTTGACAGAAATGTCCTCGTCTGCCAGATGGCGGCTGATTTCCAGCAGCAGACCTGTACGGTCGTTGGCAATGACACGAATTTCTGCCAGATAGGAAGCATCCACTTCCCCATGAGTATACTGGGTATCCCATTCCGCATCAATGAGTCTGCCCCGTTCTTCATTGCTCAGGTTCAGAATATTGATACAGTCAGTACGGTGGATGGTAACCCCACGTCCGCGAGTGACAAAACCAACGATTTCGTCGCCGGGAACGGGACTGCAGCACTTGGAGAAACGCACGGCAACGTCACCGACGCCTTCTACCACAATGCCACTCTTGCTCTTATGTTTCAACGGTTTCTGGCTGACAGTTTTCTCAAAGTCATTGAGAATATCCTCTGCTGTCTGCTGTTTCCGTTTTTCTTTCAGATATTCTTCTTTCAGTCGGTTAACAACCTGACCTTCTTTCAGACCGCCGTATCCAATGGCTGCAAGGACTGCATTCCAATCCTTAAAGTCATATTTATTGATGACAAGTTCCTGCCATTCTGGACGGAGCAGATCGGAAGGCTGCAAACCTTTTTTCTTCATATCCGCCAGAATCAATTCACGACCGCGGATAATATTTTCTTCTTTTTCTTCCTTTTTAAACCACTGCTTAATCTTGGTACGTGCCTGAGAACTCTTGACCAATGTGAGCCAGTCACGGCTGGGGCCTTTAGAGTTCTGGGATGTCATGATTTCCACAATATCCCCGTTCTGAATCTTATAGTCAATGGTTACCATACGGTTATTGACTCTTGCACCTACCATCTTATTACCAACAGCGGAGTGAATCATATAAGCAAAGTCAATGGGTGTAGAACCCTTTGGCAGCTGAATAACTTCCCCTTGTGGTGTAAAGGCATATACCTGGTCAGTAAAGATATTCAGATCCAGCTTGATGGTATCCAGATATTCTTTATTATCAGACATATCCTTCTGCCATTCCAGAATCTGTCTAAGCCAAGCCAGTTTTGCTTCTTCTTTTTTGGTGCCTTTTTCGCCGGATTTGCCTTCTTTGTATTTCCAATGGGCTGCGATACCATATTCACTGGTACGATGCATTTCCCATGTACGAATCTGGATTTCGAAAGGTTCCCCGGAAGGACCAATCAGTGTGTTATGGAGGGATTGATACATATTGGGCTTAGGCATAGC
>CATZIM010000257.1 GCA_958420075.1 uncultured Clostridia bacterium
AAGCATGGAGATATTTTGCTGCGGCTAAAAGAAATGGAAGAAAAAAACTGGCTGGTTACATATGAAATTGATATGTGCTGTGGCGAGGAGTATATTGTGGATGGATTGACGGATGCGGGAAAGGCAGCATTGGCTGAACTGAAAAAATAAATGCATCGAAATAATGTTTATACTTTTTGAAAAGGCAAAACGAAAATAATGAGTGAAAAAACTCCTGATTGATGTTCCTGCATTTAGGTTAAAACCACAAAGCGGAAGCAAATCAGGAGTTTTTTATGAAAATGAAAGGATAGGAAGGGGTGCAAGGCATTATAATATAAAAAGTTTTAGTGGCGAATAAAGTCATATGATTGTATAATGGATATAAATTCCAAATTTTTTTTATGTAAAAATCATTTAGAGGAGGTTGTGGTATGCCGGTTTATATCATTGTGATTGCTTTGGTTCTTTGTATCATCGTATTTTATATTTCTGCGTACAACAAACTGCGCCGTCTGTCTGTGAAAGTAGAAGAAGGCAGTGCGGGCATTGATGTGGCGTTGGAAAAACGATACGATATGCTTTCCGAAGAAATCGAAGCAGTCAAAAAGTTTTTGCAGCATGAATATGATACATATGTAGATGTGACTTCTGTGCGTGCCGGTAAAGAACTGGAGGAAGAAACATTGGAGCAGAAAAAACATCTGTCCGAAGAAGCGTTAAAGACCATTGACGATACCATTCAGGCACAGCAGGAGCAGATGGATCGGATCAGAAAACAGATGGAAAAACATCATGGTTCCAAAAAACATAAAAACAAAAATCAGTCCAATGCAGAAGCCTATGAAAACAGCGTTGCAGAGCAGAAAATGAATATCAATCAAAAGATTGGTATGCTGGCTTCCATCCAGCAGGGGCTGGGCGGTGTAGGAACAGCCATTGACGCATTGTCCGAACAATATCCTGTGCTGTATTCTTATGTGTCCATGGATCATTTTCAAAAATCCATTTTTGACGCGGAAGAGCATTTGCAGGCGGCAAGAAGGCTTTATAATTCCAATGTATCATTATATAATCAGAAACTCGTTATGTTCCCTTATTCCATCATTGCTGGCATCCATGGAATGAGCAAAGCCGATTTTTATCAGGTGGATGAGAACAAGAAGGAATACAAAGTAAACTTTGACTGAAAGTGGGATGTTCTATGGAAGAAAAAATAATCAGCGAAGAACAGCTGGAAATTATGCGGCATAAAGCACGAAAAAGACAAAATATTGCCATTGTTTTGACGTTTTTGGCATTTGTGTTGTATATAGGCATGTTTTATGTAGCATTGATTGAAAAAGAAGGCATGTCTGCGCTTTTTGTGGCGAAAATCGTCGTTGCGGCAGTGGTTCTGGCAGTTGGGACACTGGGCGTGTTAGGGTACCTCCTTGTCCGCCATGCTTATGATAAGTTTAATTTCAATTATAAATCCAAGTATGTCACACAAGTGTTGAATGGCATATCTGGTTTTGAAGGGTTGGAATATCATCCAGAAGGTGGTTTTACATGGGATGAGATCCGCAACGCGGCAGTGGTTGCCTGTGGTGAGAAAAAATATTTTGAAAGTGAAGATCAGCTTTTTGGAGAATATGAGCATGTAAAATTCCGTATCAGCGATGTCGTTACCAAAAAGTTGGTTCGTCGTGATGGCAAAACAAAAACAGAAGAAATTTTCGGCGGTCAGGTAATCTGCCTTTTGGGATTCGATGATTTGAAAGTGAGCAAGGGGCATATACAAATTTTTGAAAAAGAATTTCTGTCGAATTTTGCTGGATGGAAGGCAGAACATCAGATTCAGACAGAAAATGAAGCCTTTCAGAGTCGTTTCCGTGTTTATGCGGAGGATGAGCACAATGCTTATTATATCTTGACACCTCAGCGCATAGAAAAAATCATGGAATTTGCTGACGCTGTGGATGGTCAGATTTCTCTTGTGTTTTATGATGAAAAACTGTTTGCGGCAGTAAAACGGGAAAGTATGTTTGATGCGGTGATGGACGAACCAGTATCAAAACAAACAGAGTATATACTGGAAGATGCGGATTTCATTCAGAAAGCAAAGGGAATTTTGATTGCGTCGTAAATAACTGAAATCGCAGAATCAACAAAACACCCTATAGTTTCATAAGAAATATTTTGAGCCTGCGTTCTGCAGGCTTTTTTAAAATCAAAGAGGCACAGAAAGGAGGCTGTCATGGGATTGTTAGGCAAAAAGAAACCCAATACGAAAGAACAGAAAATACCCACAGGAAAAACAAATCAGAGGCCATTGGGCGCCTGCATTGTCACAAAATCCTTGTTAGAGGGCACATCCCGACTGAAATGGATGTTTCGAGAAAATAATGGGATTGGCACTGGATGGGTTGCGCTGGGGGATACAGATACCCAGGAATATATCAATCAGGCAGAAAATCTGACAGTGGTGGATTTTTCTTCGCTGATGGAAATAGAACCTGCAGTACGCAATATTTTTTATATGCCCATAGGCGCAGACTTGGAATTCATCAGCGATGAAAGGTATTTTGTGGATACCAGAACAGGGGAAGAGATTCGAGAACCTGTGAAACATCCTTTGCAAATGGCTTTTGAGAGAAATCTGAAGTTTTTGAACAAAGAAGCTTATGATATTTCATTCTTTCAAAATCTATTTTGCAAAACAGAAAAGATGGAAACAATCACTGTTGGTCAGGTTGATTTTCCTACGGGCAATGTGGTTCTTGCAGACCCTATGGTTTATTTAGGAAATGAGAAATACCAGACAGCTTTGGAAAAGCAGATTCCGGAAGGCTCTTATAATGTGGAGCTTTCTGTGATCCGGTCTGCTTTGGCAGGGGTAAGAGTAGCAGCGGCAAGGCTGAAAATCACTGACCAGATTGCTTTGCGGTATGAAATTGCCATGCCAAAAGGATTTGAACCGGCAGATCTGCAAAAACCTGGCGTGTTTTCCTTTTTTGGTGTAGACGCAGGACTTGCTTGCTTTGCGGATGCGTTGACGGCAAAGGAATATAGGGTCTTTCTGGAGGAGTGGCATCAGGAACACCCTGATGGAAATCTGTATGAGGATTACTTTTCGCAGTTGTTTGCAGAAAACGCAAAGAGTGATCTTGCTATGAAAACGGGCACAGGAAATTTCCTGTTATGGAAATTACCAAAAAGCGGAAACAAACTGGTGATGTTTGCCAGTGGAATGGGGGATGGAATCTATAGTGCTTATTGGGGATTCGATCAAAATGGCAATATCACAGAACTGATTGTACCATTCATGAATCCAGAATATTTTTCATAAATCTATGTTTGAGATGTAATTGGAAAAGACTCTCTGAACCACTTTGGTGGTTTAGAGAGTCTTTTTTTGAGAGATGTGTTTTTCTATGGAATGTG
>CATZIM010000258.1 GCA_958420075.1 uncultured Clostridia bacterium
ACGATGAAATCCGTAACGTTATCCGTATTCTGTCCAGAAAAACCAAAAACAACCCTGTGCTGATTGGTGAACCCGGTGTTGGTAAAACCGCCATCGCAGAAGGTCTGGCACAACGTATTGTCAAAGAAGATGTTCCCAATAGCCTGAAAGACAAAACCATTTTCTCTCTGGATATGGGTGCCCTTATTGCAGGCGCAAAATTCAGAGGTGAATTTGAAGAACGTCTGAAAGCTGTTTTGAATGAAGTCAAAAAGAGTGAAGGCAAAATCATTCTGTTCATCGATGAACTGCATACCATTGTTGGTGCAGGGAAATCCGATGGCGCCATGGATGCAGGCAACCTGCTGAAACCTATGCTGGCAAGAGGGGAACTGCATTGTATCGGTGCAACTACACTGAATGAATATAAACAGTATATCGAAAAAGATCCTGCTCTGGAACGTCGTTTCCAGCCTGTTATGGTAAATGAACCTACTGTAGAAGATACCATTGCAATTCTGCGTGGTCTGAAAGAACGGTACGAAGTATATCATGGTGTTAAAATTCAGGACCAGGCTATGATCGCGGCTGCAACACTGTCCAACCGTTATATCTCTGACAGATTCTTGCCTGATAAAGCCATCGACCTGGTGGATGAAGCTTGTGCCATGATTCGTACAGAAATGGATTCCATGCCCACAGAACTGGATGTTATCCAGAGAAAAATTATCCAGCATGAAATCGAAGAAGCAGCGCTGAAAAAAGAGGATGATAAACTGTCCAGAGAACATCTGGAAGAAATTCAGAAAGAACTGGCAGAAATGCGTGATCAGTTTGCAACTTTGAAAGCAAAATGGGAAAACGAAAAAGATGCCATTGGTGTTGTTCAGAAACTGCGTGAACAGATCGAAGATGTCAATGCGGAAATCGAAGCAGCTGAACGGAAATACGATCTGAATAAAGCGGCAGAACTGAAATACGGCAAACTGCCTCAGCTGCAGAAAGAACTGGAAGAAAAAGAACGGGAAGCTGAAGAAAACGGCAATAAAAACACATTGCTGCGTGATAAAGTAACCGAAGAAGAAATCGCTCGTATCATTGAACGTTGGACAGGTATTCCTGTAGCAAAACTGATGGAAGGCGAACGTGAAAAACTTCTGCATCTGGAAGATATTCTCCACGAAAGAGTGGTAGGGCAGGATGAAGCCGTTCAGAAAGTTGCAGAAGCAATTCTGAGAAGCCGTGCTGGTATCCAGAGTCCCAACAGACCCATTGGTTCCTTCATGTTCTTGGGTCCCACAGGTGTTGGTAAAACAGAACTGGCAAAAACATTGGCAGAATGCCTGTTTGATGATGAAAAGAATATGGTCAGAATCGATATGACTGAATATATGGAAAAATTCAGCGTGTCTCGTCTGATTGGTGCGCCTCCTGGATATGTAGGTTATGAAGAAGGCGGTCAGCTGACAGAAGCTGTTCGGAGAAAACCTTATTCTGTTATCCTGTTCGATGAAGTGGAAAAAGCACACCCCGATGTGTTCAATATCCTGCTGCAGGTATTGGATGATGGCCGAATCACTGACTCTCAGGGCAGAACCGTTGACTTCAAGAATACCGTTATCATCCTGACAAGCAACCTGGGTTCCAATTATCTGCTGGAAGGCATTGATGCCAACGGCGAAATTACACAGGAAGCAAGAAATCAGGTAGAAGAACTGCTGCATCATTCCTTCCGTCCTGAATTTCTGAACAGACTGGATGAAATCGTATTCTACAAACCTCTGACAAAGGATAACATCACCCATATCATTGACCTGATTATGAAAGATCTGAACAAACGTCTGGCAGATAAACAGCTGAAATGTGAACTAACAGAACGTGCGAAAGATTATATTGTAGAAACTGGTTATGACCCTGCCTTTGGTGCAAGACCTTTGAAACGTCTGGTACAGCGAGACATCGAAACACTGCTGGCACGGAAGATCATTGCTGGTGATATTGATCAGGGCACAACTTTGGTTGTAGATGTAGAAAATGGTGAATACAGCATTACAGCTAAATAAAATCTGTTCTTTGTAATGACCTCCAAAGAATAGAGAAACCCCATGGAATGACAGAAAACTGTTGTTCCATGGGGTTATTGTTTTGTAGGGAAAACTTATTTCTTTTTCTGTTCTACGGTACTAACAAAATTCCGCAGGTCTTCCATGGAGCAGATGGAGCTGCTGTTGTTGGATAAAGCGATCTGTGTGGTATCGGGTAAGCCCTTATAAAAATGTTTTGCCCGTTCGTTGTGCAGCAGTAAATCTGCAAGATCCTGATATTTTTGTCCAGCCATGTCTGTATGCCTCCTTTTTGTTTGTCAGCATTATTCTGTGCAAAAAATATGGCTTTTATGCGGTTTCTTTCTTGAGTGGATTGCAGCTTTTTGGTATACTAAAGCAAGGTGATTGCTTATGTTGAAAAAATATAAAACCATTCTGGCACAGGCAGAAGCAGAAATCGTGGAAAAGAAATCCCGTTTCATCGCTACTGTTCGTCCTGTAAAAACAGAGGAAGAAGCCAGAAGTTTTATCGAAGAATTGAAAAAGAAATATTGGGATGCAACCCACAATGTGTTTGCTTATCAAATTGGCGAAAGAAATGAGATCCAGCGTTTTAGTGACGATGGTGAACCTCAGGGCACAGCAGGTATGCCGGTGTTGAATGTCCTCAAAGGGGAAGATGTGAAAGATACTGCCATCGTGGTAACGAGATATTTTGGCGGTACACTGCTGGGAACCGGCGGTCTGGTGCGTGCTTATGGCAAAGCCGCAAAAGAAGGATTACTGGAAGCTGGTATTGCGGAATTGGTGCTGTATAGCCGTTATTTTGTGACGGTGGATTACACAGATTCTGGAAAAGTACAGTATGAAATTCTGCAGGACGGTCATGTGCTTCATGATACGCAGTATACCGATCAGGTGCAGTTTTGTGTGCTGGTAGAATCGGAACAGTCAGAAGCTTTTGAAAAGAAAATGCTGGATATCATGAAAGGCAAACAGGCAGCAGAAAAGGTGGATGAAGTCTTTGGCGTTTGGCAGAATGAAACATTGCAGCTTATGGAACAATAACAGAGCGGATTGCATAAATAGCATTTTTGCAGTGTAAAGTCAAAAAGAAGTCAGAATGAAAAAGCAGGCTTCCCTTTAAGATAACATTCTTCAAAAGAAAAAATATCTGATAAAGTCATTGTAAAAATAAGAAAGCTGGGATCCTTTGTATCATAAGGATTTCAGCTTTTTTTGTTTTCTTATGGAGAACCTGGCTTCTTTTTTGTGATGTCAAAAGCCCTTTATGGGGAGTATAAAGGGCTTTTCAGAGAGAGAATCTCGG
>CATZIM010000259.1 GCA_958420075.1 uncultured Clostridia bacterium
TCTGAAAATATTCCTGCGCTTTTTTCCCGGCTTCTACACCAATTTCCAGAACTTCTTCCATGGAAACATAGCCTACAAAGTAACACCACTGTATGATATAAGCGGCACGCCCCATGTCCCAACCAAGAAGTGCATTCTCACCATATCTTCTGTAAGCCATCATCATTTTGGGAAGAAAACTATCTTCGTCGGCTTTTGGATTTTCCTGCTTGGCAGCTTCAATCAATTCTTCTTCTGAATAACCGCGATAAATATTTTCCAACTTTGCCATTTCTTCTCCATACCATACCCGCATGCCGGAACGAACCAGACGTGTCATTGCATCCATGGCACTTTCGTGTCCCTGTATACCCCAGTAATCCCAAAGAGATCTTTTTATGGAATTAACAAGTTCTGGTTTATTTTCATTTCCGGGATAGTAAATTCCTGCCATGTAACGGAAATTATCTTCGTTGGTCGCCAGCAGAATAGAACCGGCTGTATTCATCCATTGCAGCGTTGGTGATAATGGTGTGTATGTATCACCTCTTTGTTCCCTTGGTCTTTGGACACGAATACAAACAGCACGAAGGACCAGAATAAAAACCAACGACAGCACAATTGGTATCAATGCAGGCATTAACGCCACCAAAAAAGATTTCATAGACCCCCACTCCCTTTTATATTTTCTATCTGTTCCTGTTTCAGAATATTACAATTACGAAGCAATGAGGATTTCCTTTGCCATTTGGATAAATTCCGCATCTTCCATGATATTCTTCGTTTGTTTTGAAACAGGTTCATCCATACTTGCATCAAACATACTAGGTCGTCTGACTGCTACAAATAAATTTTCATCCCGAAATACAAAAGATACCTGCCCATTCATGACTTCTGCAAAATGCATGATTTTTTCCATGCGCTGTGGCGTCAAAATGTAATATGCGTTATGCTCATCACGGGCAAATACACTGAAACGGCTGTTAAATGTTTCATTTTCTGTATAGATTTCATTCTCTGCCTTCCAGCCAATCATATTGGACATAAACTTCTTCTCAAAAATCTGAACATGTCCATTGCTTTTCTTTTTGTCATCAAATTGATACAGACAAATCATCTGTCCGCTGAATATTTCTTCAACTCGATTCTTTTTACTCATACGAACCATTTTATATGTATTCACATCACTTATTTTAAATCTGGTATTTTCATATTCACCCATAAGCAGATCTTCACTGTCGTAATATCGTTTGTCCCCACAGTTTACAGCTGCCGCATTTCTGACATCATCCCATGTAAAGCCGCCTTTCGGAACATATTGGAGTTTTTTGAAACCCTCAATGGCACTGATGACCTGCAGTACGTACTTTGATTTAAAACCTATGTTGAACTTATCATAAGCATGTTTTACAATAATCATCCATAAAAGCAAACCTGTTCCCAGTGACAAAACAGCTACTACAAAAATAATTTCTGCAACAAAAATAACGGCCTCTGCACCAGAAAGAGTAGATATTCCATTATCCTGAAACATGAGCATACAACCCACGACTATATAAACAAGCAGCATAACAACTGATAAAACGATAACTACTTTCTCAAGCTTTTTTGCTTTTAAACGCATTTTCTCAAGCTGCGCCTCCTGTATCATCTGTTCCATGATATATCATCCTTTCCGTAAATTTTATCTGAAATTCTGTCTTTTTCCCACTTTGTAAAATTACGTTTCATACATTCCCTAAATGCCAGAAATAATAGAATCATGAACATGGATATGAACATAAAATAGGCTACTGCCCAGCTTAGGCACTATTATTATGACACCCCCAAGCTCTTTCTGTATAGAAAAAGAAGACCGATTTTCTGATTCCGCTTTATCTTGTATTCTGTCAGTCTATTTTCGCAAGTCTCCTAGCTTATGTATTATTTTTCTATGATTTCATTTTACATATTGTTGCAACAGCATACAAGTTTTTTATGCATAAGAACCAGGCAAAATAAACAAACCAAATACTTAATTACTGGCATCGCAAAAAACGAAGTTTTTGGAAAGTTGAGATTTTTATTTGAAAGTAAGTTATAATAAATAAAGAAAACGAAAAGAAATTTGTGATATAACATATGAGGTGAGGATCATGAACAGGCATTTCCATCAAAGATTATATAAACTTGCCGCTGGCTGCATGATTGCAGTCCAAATTAGCTGCCCTATATCAGTTTTTGCAAACACATCCAGCATAATCACAAATGCATATCCTATCGTAACAGAAACAGAAAGCGGAACGAAAGCTTTCAATAATATCTCCACCTATTTAATTGACGACAGAACATACATAAAACTGCGTGATATTGCTGAAGCATTTCATTTTAAAATCCAATGGGATAATACCAGCAAAGCAGTTCTTTTGTCTCTAGAAGAACATAATCCAAGCACTACAAAAAATGAAATAACAAAAGACACCGCTCCTGTTCAAGGTACTTTGACAGAGCAAGCAGTTATTGTAGACGGAGTGGAACAGGTTTTGCCTTGTTATCTTATAAACGGATATACCTACTTCTCCATAAGGGATATTGCAGCTCTGACAAATCGGGAAGTCACTTGGGATTCAGACAGCCATACAATACTAGTCAATGAAAAATCCGTCAATGCATCAACATTAGACGAAACAAGCAAACCAGAAACCACAGATACCGTCTTATATGAAAATGGAAAAGATATCATATGCAACGACAACAATTTGATATATGTTCCAGAATCCAAGCAATATGATTCCATAGAAAAATTTATAAAAGAAAATATAGATCCTGAATTTGAGATTTCCGATTTTGTTATCACAGAATATACTTCCTCAAATACACCTTCTATTCATTATCTGGACATTGATTACTATCTGGGGGACTATAAGACAAATTATGGTTACCAAATTACCATCGTGCAGGAATCTGTAAAAACAATCAAATGCAAAGGAGATCGAAAAAAGATCGAAAGTCTGAACATTGATAAAAATAAAATACCTGTCATTTCAAATGAAGAATTATGGGAAAAAACTTTAGAAGAAAATTCTTATGAAAACTGTGAAATCATAGATTATGATATTGTTCGCTACTATAATGAAAAAACAGCAGCATTTCAAGCAGATGTTGTGGTAGACTTTATTGATCCCAGCGGATATCGTGGTTCCAATAGGCATACTTTTGTTTTGTAATAGTTCTGCCTTTCATTATATCCTGCACATTTGTTAACACTGAAATGAAGAACAAAAACTCGCAACTTTTTTACAAACAATAAAATCGTATATAAAAAAGCAGACAGCCAGTTACATAGTTGTCTGCTTTTTTCTTGGGAAATCAGATGTATTTTAAAC
>CATZIM010000260.1 GCA_958420075.1 uncultured Clostridia bacterium
TTTCAAGCAGTGTCACAGCACTGTTTAATTCTTTTTTATTGACAATGCGAAACATATTTTTTCTCCTTTCTGATAAAAATGCGAGGGATTTTTTGCATCCCCCGCATTTTCTTTGTTCCATTCTTTTTTTCAGACGCCCATTGCCAGCATACCGCCGTCAACAGGAATACATGTACCTGTTACAAAAGAGGACGCGTCCGTTGCCAGGAAAATGGCAGCGCCTGTCAGTTCTTCCACATTGCCCCAGCGTTTCATAGGGTTGCGGTTCAAAACGGCCTGTTCTCTTTCGGGATCTTCATGGAGCCCGGATGTCAGTTCTGTTTTGAAATAACCAGGTGCAATGGCATTGACCTGCACATTATATTTTGCCCATTCTACGGCAAAGCCTTTTGTCATCTGCAAAACAGCGCCTTTGCTGCCGCAGTAAGGAACGACACGGTTCAAGCCCAGATACGCACCCATGGATGCGATGTTGATGATCTTGCCATAACCCTGCTTGATCATTTGCTGTCCAATGACCTGTGTGCTCATGAACAGAGAGCGGCAGTTGGTATTCATAACAGCGTCATATTCTTCCATAGGGAAATCTTCTGCGTTGTATCTGCGGTTCACGCCGGCAGCATTGACCAAAATATCAATACGTCCAAAGGTTTCCACAACTTTATCTCTCAGCTGTACCAGCTGTTCTCTATCCTGGGCGTCTACAGGAAATTCCAAAGTCTGTACGCCTTCTGCCCGGATTTCGTCAGCAACTTCTTTGCACTTATTGGCACGTCTGCTGACTGCGATAACATTGGCGCCCCATCTTGCGTATTCCATGGCAATGGCATGTCCAATGCCTGTTGTGCCGCCAATGACCAAAGCAACCTTTCCGGTCAGGTCAAATGTTACGTTCTTCATTTCCAATCCCCCTTATTTTTCTTCCAGGTCTTCATAGAATTTTTTATAAATTTCCGGTCTGAAGTCCGGTGTGCCAGCGTAAGGATTTACGGTGCACTGATGGCGCACTGCCAAAGACAGGTCGATGGTGCCGATGAACATCTTTGCCTGATAATCTCTGTCATCACCGATATAACGTACCACATCCACTTCACCGAAAGCATTTGTTTTGGGCCCGATGACCATGCTGCCGCCGCCGAAATAAGAAGCGTTATCATAGCCTGTCAGGTTGGAGCTTGCGATGTATACAGAGCTTGCCAGAACGCTGTATTCCAGATGAGGTGTGTAGCATCTGACAAAAGCTTCTCTGCTGCCTTCATTGGGGATTTCCTCAATAACAGCAGTGGGATTGAGGTACAGTCTTGCGCCTTTATATACATAATAGCGTACCAATTCAGGGAACTGATAGCTGTCATAGCAGATACCCAGACCGATGGGGCCCCATTCTGTATCAAACATAAAAGGTGTTTCACCTTTTTTACACCACAGATTTTCTGTGCCAAAAGGATGGATCTTCTGATATGTGCCGATGAAACCGTCAGGTCCCAGCACAACTGCAGAGTTATACAGATCTGTCGCATCCTCTGACATTTTTTCAGACATACCAAAGATTACGTATACGCCATAATCTTTTGCTACTTTTTCGATTCTCTTTACAGAAGGACCCTGTGCGGTTTCTGTAACGGCGATTTTCTGTTCCATAGGGATGGTTTCGTCTACAAAATAATCATAGCCCATCAGACACATTTCAGGGAACAGCACCAGATCCGCGCCTCTTTTGGCAGCAGCAACGGTATATTCCTCGATATGTGCCAGGTTTGTTTCCTTATCGCCTGTCCATACCTTAAAATTCATAACCGCGATGTTCATGATGTCCTTTGCTCTGTTTGTCTTCATTTTACATGCCTCCATTCTTTTATGCTGTGTGTTTTGCTTCCATTTCTTCAATGCGGCGACTTTCCGCATCTTCTGCATCTGTATTCTTTGTCAGTACCAATGCCAGGACTACGGCAACGGCGCCGCCCAGCAGTTTGGAGATAACAACGGCAGGAATCGCTTCAGGATGCACACCGGCTGTGAATCCAAGGTGATCCCCCAGGGCTGCTGTTGCGCAGACCATCCATGCGATATTGACGATTTTGCCTTTTGAACTCATATCACTCATCATTTTAAATACAGGAATACTATTTGCCAAAGAGAAGATCATACCTGCTGTAGATGTAGCGTCCATACCGATTCTGCGGCCCAGTACGGTCAGAGGTTTATCCAGGATTTTTGTCAGCAGAGAAAGGATCGGGAATGTACCAAGCAGAACAACGGCGATATTGCCGATCATGCTCATGGCGTCTTCGATGGGTGCCATGCCGGGGATCAATACGATGCCTGTCATATATTCAAAAGCTGCCGCAATGAGGCCCAGTGTGATGATGACAACGACGATATTGCCGAAGTGCAGACAACCACGCATCATTTTGGTAGGCGCAAATTTCAGACCAATTGCCAGCAAAACAGAAATGATTAAAACGGGAATGGTGTTCATCAGCACCAGCATCAGGGGATAGCCAGCAATCATACCACCGATAACGGAACCAATGGGAATGGTGATCATACCAATAACCAAGCCTTTTGCGAAATAAGGCTGATCTTTCTTTTCAATCAGACCCATACCAACAGGGATGGAGAATGTTACGGTACTGCCCAGCATAGAAGCTACGATCAGACCAGAGTACAGGCCTGCTGTTTCATCTGTTGCCATAGACATTGCCAGGGAATAACCGCCTGTGTCGTTAGGCAGGATGGAACCAAAGATGGCCGGGTCAGAACCGATCTTCTGCAATACAGGACCGATGACCGGCGCGATAACGTCAGAAATCACAGGGGACAGACAAACCATACCAGCCATGCCCAGTGCCAAAGGCCCCATGGCATTGAAACCTTCTTCAAACTTTTCCCCTAGCCCCAGTCTGTTACCAAACACTTTATCCAAGCCGCCGACCAACGCGCCGATGGCCATAATCCACATCAATATCTGAGTAAAAGACATACTCTTTGCGCCTCCTTTTTATCATGAATTTTTTCCGCACATGTCACTTAAATATTTTTGAATCTTATCATAATCGATTTCCTGATAAATGGAAATCACCGGGGCCTGCTGCTGCCATGCGGCAACTGATAAGCATTCCGCATGACAGCCGCTGATGAGCAGTATCAAATCATATGCGCTTTCCTCTCGTACAGGTTCAATTTCTACCTGTGGAAACTCCGCACAGATCCGCTTTACAATCTTACTGCGCTCATATCCGGGATTGCAGCCCCCGCAAAACTTTACACCAATTTTCACGGTTTCGCTTCCTTTTTAGATCAATATTTATAGAAGCCTTCGCCCGTTTTTCTGCCCAGTTTG
>CATZIM010000261.1 GCA_958420075.1 uncultured Clostridia bacterium
TGTTGCTGCATTGGTCATAACAGCCCCCTGTGCCGTCTTCAATGTTGTTACGCGACAATTCAGCATGTCCGCTTTGATTTGATTCCACAAATCCGAGCGGCTGCCGCCTTCTGTTACAACAATACGATTCAGTTCAACACCAGCTGCACGATACACATCTGTGACACCGATATAATCATAGGCAATGGCTTCCAAGACAGCACGCCACAAAACAGCCTGATCTGTATCCATGGTCATATTCAGAAAACAACCGCTGGCAGCTGAAATTTCACCAAAACCGCCAGTCAGATATGGCAGAAACAATACGCCATTGGCTCCTGCAGGTACTTGTTTTGCCCGTTCTGTCAGTACATCGAAATAGGCACCTTCTCCTTCTTTGCCGCAAATATTGTCTCGGAACCAGCGCAATGCCAAACCGCCTGTGCGGATAAAGCCCCAATAGAAATACGTATTTTCCAGTGTACCACTATTAAAGATCAAGTCTGTTCCCGGTCTGCTCAATTCCGGTTTTATACCATCTACTGCAATGCAGAACATAGCGCATGTGCCTGCTACATCCGCTGCTCTATTGACAGCTGTAACGCCGCAGCCAATCATGCTCTGCATGGTATCCCCTGCACCAGCGCAAATGGGAACTCCCACAGGCAGACCTGTTTTTTGCGCATATTCTTCTGTGAGATGCCCAATGATATCCCAAGGTTTTACGATTCTTGGCAAATATTCTTTGGACAATCCCAGAATTTCCAGCTGTTCATCGCTCCATTCCTTTTTCTCAACTTTATACCCAAGTCCCCAGCCGGACAAAGTCCCCCAGTCAATGAAAGCGTCCTTTGCTTTACATCCAGCAAGATGGGACAGAATATAAGGAGCGTTATGCAGGAATTTCTTTCCTCGTTTCTGAAATTCTTCACTATTTCTCAGGAACCATCTGGCAAAAAGCGCCGGAAACATACAGTTTGGCAGTGGATTACCCGTTTCTTTTGCCCAGATATCCAATCCCAAAGCCGCCAGTTCTTCTGCATCTGCCTGTGTACGGGAATCCAGATAATTGATATATGGCGTAATGGCATTGCCATCTTCATCGACACCTACAATACCTAAAATGACACCATCCCCGAAGATTGACCGAATATTTTCCGGTAACAAACCTTTTTCCCGCATTTCTTTTGTGCAAGCAGCAATACTTTCCAATGCTGCCTCCACATATTGATCCGCGTCCATTTCCACCCAACCAGGATGAGGATAACGAAGCACCGTCGGTGTGCTATGCTCTGTGATACACTGCATGTTGCTGTCATAAACAGCAGCTTTCACACTCTGGGTTCCTGCGTCAAAACCAAGGTAATACTTTTCCATACATTTTAGCCTCTTTTCTGTATTTGGGGCAATAAAAAAGCCCCGTATTTATCTGACTAGCCATAAGCAAGCCATCTTACAGGGCAATGTTTCTTTTCTGCACGAAAAAAACCGCAGAACAAAAAAGCATATCTTCTCTCATCCAGACTATACTGTCGGCTTCGTAATTTCAACGAATCCTGCCGCCAAAAGCGGCTCGCGGGCTATCACCGCCGGTAGGGAATTTCACCCTGCCCCGAAGACACTTTTTTCCTACGCATACATTATACCGCTCT
Source organism: uncultured Clostridia bacterium (assembly GCA_958420075.1). GTDB lineage: Bacteria > Bacillota > Clostridia > Lachnospirales > Anaerotignaceae > Anaerotignum. Next base: position 1,632 of record CATZIM010000261.1, read on the forward strand.
TATACATTGTCTACAACCGCCAAGGTGACGATAATCCGACCTATCTTTTTGCAATATTTACCAAATGTATTTCTTTGTTGCATCCATTTTGCCTCATTGACACAGAAGAAATGCTTCCATTAAAAATTAAAACTTCTTTGAGTAAGCCTTTCCTATTCTTGACATAAAAACAGTCTCCCTGGATAAATCCACGGAGACCCTGCAAAACTTTTATTTCTTTTTCTTTTGTTTCTATTCTCCTTTTATTTATTAAGGTAGAAATTCTCATTTGTGTAAATATTGGAACATAAAAATATCTGATATATTTTTATGCTTCTCCCATGATTTCTACATATACAGTTCTTCTTTGAGGACCGTCAAAATCCACCAGATAAATTTCCTGTGCACCACCACAGACGATTTTTCCATCTATCACAGGAAAGGCACAATGGTTTCCCATAAGCATACTTTTCAAATGTCCTTGAGAATTATTGCCTGTAGCGCCATAATCCGGCAAAAAATGCGCATGGACATAAGGTGCATCTACAGGCACTACTTTTTCCAGCATTTCGCTGATATCCTTTTCTACACAAGGAAGAGCTTCATTGACCATAATACCTGTTGTGGTATGGGCAGTCAAAACAAAAGCCAATCCATTCTTTACGCCGCTTTCTTCCACCAGTTTATGGACTTCCTCTGTAATATTGATATATTCCTCAGGGCTTTTGCTGAGTCGCTGAAGTTTTTTCAGAACGACCATGATCCTTCCTCCTCTCCTGTCAGAAAACGCATGGCATTTTTATAATACAGATCTTCTCTTGCCCAATCCCGCATAGGAATTTTATCCAATGCACGTTTCAGCTTAAAAGCACGAAAACGCGGCGTATTAGACGCAAACATAACCTGTTTATGAAATCCTCTTTCGAACCAGTATTGTCCCATATCTACTGTAAAGAGGCGTTCCATAGACTCTTCTGGAGAATCCATAAATAATACGGATGTATCTGTATAAACATTGGGGTATTTAATCATCAGCATTACCATTTCACGAACCCAAGGCCATGCAAAATGAGCAAGACAGCACCGCAGCTTTGGATGACGGATGAAAACTTCTTCAAATGCCAGAGGATGGGAATACTTCGCAGGCGTATCAGGTTCCCAGGACATACCAGCATGGAAGATAATGGGTTTATTGCGGCTTTCGCACAAAGCATATATGGGCTCCATGCATTCCTCTGTGGGATAGAATTTCTGTTTGGAAGGATTTAATTTCAACCCCTGCAGCCCCAAATCATCAAAGGCATGACGCAATACTTCCACAGCATCCTCACGGTGAGGGTCAACACTCGCAAACCCAATCAAACGATCTGGATAGGTTGCCACCAATTTTGCTACCTGTTCATTATCAACAATCCAGCCACCTTTGGTCGTTGTCACATCCAGAGGCAACAGCGCGGCTTTCGTGATGTTGCCATAATCCATTTCAGCAAAGGCTTCTTCCCAATCCATGGGGCCCTGCTTCCATACACCAAACGTATCTTTCCGAAATTCCAGTTCTCTTTCATTTTCACAGATATCTTTGTAAAAAATCGGGTGCAGATGCATATCTATTACCATAACTATTCCCCTCCTTTTCTTAATAAGGTTTGAATTTTGCAATGACGCTGGCAGAAAGCTCTGCGCCTTTTTTCATACAATCCGGAATGCTCCAATCACTTAATATTCCATAGGTA
>CATZIM010000262.1 GCA_958420075.1 uncultured Clostridia bacterium
ATCTTATGCTTCTTTATCTGTATTTTCTTTCTGTGCGGAAGTACATCCTGCACTATGGGCACAATTATGGCAAGAGCCACTGCAATGCTGTTGTTTCATGGCATTGAGATTGCGCTGGAGTTTCCGCATATTAAACCATACGATGCCAACCACCAAAAGTCCCGGAATGACTTTTGTAATCAAATCCATTTTATCCACGATTTTTCCTCCTTAAATGTAACGATCCATATAGCGATGGAGCAGAGATTCCCACTGCTTTTCATCCACTGTATTTTTCGCCAGATCCTCAATATACGCAAGATCGCTTTCTTTCAAGCGATACAGCTGTTTCCAGTCCAGCGGGAAGCCCATTCTTCTTGCCAGCTGATACTTTCTCTGTTCCAGTTCGGGAAGCGCCAAAAACTGGTCGATATAAGAAAGCATCCATGGAATATCCTGATCCATATCGCCGCTGACTTCCTGCAAAAGATTGATGATATGGTCGCTGGTGATGCGTCCTCTTGCCTTTGCAGGGTCGATATTGGCAATGAGTTTTCTGATTTCCAGCAGTTTTTCCATATCTGTTTCTTCTGTATAATTTCCTGCTGCCCGCACTTCTTCCATCAAAGAGCCCGTACGCAGCACAAAGGTACGCAGGCGCACAAAATCAGGATCTACTGCATTAATCACCTTTGCTGTTTCCAAAGCGTTGTCATCAGAAAGCTCTCTGCCGCCTACCCCAGGCATGAAGTAAATGGAAAGCTCAATGCCAGCCTCCCGTACTTTACGTCCGCCAATGATCTGTTCTTCCTGTGTTGTGCCTTTGCAGATGAGCTGCAATACTTTGTCGGAACCAGATTCATAGCCAGAATGGATACGATCCAGACCAGCCTGACGCAAAGCCCGATAATCTTCTTCGGAAATTTTTGCCAAAGTGTTGGCTCTGCCATAAGAAGTGATTCGTTTGATCTCCGGCAGACGTTCCCGTACATAGCTGACGATTTCCAGCAGCCATTCTGTCCGCAGCACCATAGTATTGGCGTCCTGCAAGAAGATTGCCTGACGATCCCCTTCTGTGAGCCACGTGAATACCATCTGGTAACACATTCTGGCTTCATCGGAAGGCAGTTCTGCATACTCTTTCTGCACAGCCGGCATATTCCAATTTTCCCCGTCTTTGTGGGCAAGAATCATATCTCGATAATCCGCCATGGCATCAATATCCTTTTTGATATCAGCCACAGGACGAGTATGGAAATCATTCTTTTTATAAAGCATACAAAACTTACATTTATTCCACGGGCAGTTTTCCGTTACCCGCAGCAGCAGACTGTTTGCCTCACTGGGCGGACGGATAGGCCCGATCTGAAACACATGTTGTTCCATGTTCTATTCTCCTTTCGGTACTTCTTACTGTATTCTAACGAATTTCTTCTGAAAATGCAATGAACTTGGAGGAAAAACAAAAAAAGGCAAACTGAAATAACAGTTTACCTTTTTCTTTCATCAGAATATCTTCATGATGTCCGTATACATGACAAATACCATAAAGCCCATGAGGAACACGAAGCCACCAAAAAGAATTCTGCTTTCTGTTTCTGGATTCATAGGTTTTCTGCGCAAAATCTCAATGAGCAGAAGCAAGATGCGTCCGCCATCCAAACCGGGTATAGGGAACAAATTCAATACACCCAGGTTTGCACTGAGCACAGCGGCAATATAAACCACATTTTGCACCGCAGCCATGAAACTGTAGCTAAGTCCCGCTTCATAGCTGTCCCCTACTACCTTCACAATGGAAATGGGACCGCCATATTCATCGGGAGATGCCTGCATGGTAAATACCCTTGCCAGACCTTCCGCTGTCAGTTTCACGTAGTTCAGCATAGCATAATAGCTGTAATGTACGGTTTCCAGCACAGTCGCTGTATCGTAACCCTCTACTTTTTCCGCAAAAATACCATTTTTGATGGTAGGTGTGAATCCAACCAAATAAGTCTGGGTTTCTTCGGAATACTGAGGCGTCAATTCATATTCATAAATCACGCCATCCCGTTTGATTTCCAGATCAATGGGTTCTCCGCCGTTTTCCAGCATGATCGCCTGCATTTCATCATAAATGTGGATACGGTCACCATTGATGCGATAAATTTCATCGCCTTCCTGCAAACCGATTTCCTGAGCAGGAGAACCATCCAGCACCGCTGCCACCTTTGGCTGAATGATATAGCCAGAAGCAGACAGACCAAAAATCAGCACGATGGCCAGCAGAAAGTTCATGATAGGGCCGGCAGCCATGATTGCCATACGCGCCCATACGGACTTCGCCAGGAAAGAACGTTCTGTAATTTCGCCCTCCTCTGTTTCCCCGTGAAGACGGCAAAAACCGCCCAACGGGAACAGACGCAGACTGTATTCCGTTTCCCCGATCTGTTTCGAGCAGATTTTTTTGCCCATACCAACGGCAAATTCTTCTACCCATACGCCGCATTTCTTTGCCACAATAAAATGTCCAAATTCATGGACGATGACAAGAACCCCGATAACAATCAAAGAAATAATGATAGAGGAAAGTATTCCAATCACCTCCAAAAATTTTTACATCAAAGTTCTGCCTCTTTCGCATAAGCTCTTGCCCATGCGTCCGCTTCCAGCAGATCCTCCAATGTGTAGTTTTCTTTTACAGTATATGCCTCCATTGTTTTTTCTATCAATGCAGGAATATCCAAAAATCCAATTTCGCCAGACAGGAATTTTGCCACAGCGATTTCATTGGCGCCATTCAGCACTGTAGGCATAGTACCGCCAATTTTCAGCGCTTTATAAGCCAGTGCCAGACAACGGAATGTATCCATATCCGGATGATCGAATGTCAGCTGAGACCGTTTGGCAAAATCAATTTTCGGGAAAGGATTTGCCACACGTTTGGGATATGTCAGGGCATACTGAATGGGTACGCGCATATCAGGCTCCCCAAGCTGTGCCATGATGGCACCATCTTCATATTCCACTGCGGAATGGATGATGCTCTGGGGATGTACCAGCACTTCAATCTGATCTGTGTCCACGCCAAAGAGCCATTTGGCTTCCATAACTTCCAGACCTTTATTCATCAATGTAGCAGAGTCAATGGTGATCTTTTTGCCCATACTCCAGTTAGGATGGCAAAGAGCGTCTGCCGCTGTCACATTTTTCAGTTGGTCTAATGTTTTTCCGCGGAAAGGTCCGCCGGAAGCTGTCAGCAGGATACGACGGATTTTATTGTCTTTATTGCCCTGCAAAGACTGGAAAATGGCAGAATGTTCACTATCTACAGGATAGATGGAAATGCCTTTTTTCTTTGCCAGATCCATTACCAGCTG
>CATZIM010000263.1 GCA_958420075.1 uncultured Clostridia bacterium
GAAAAAACATCTCCGAAACGGCTATCCCAAAACGGCAGCACCGAAAGAAAAATAACGTAAATTTCCGATGGATGCAACTGAAAATATTTTCCAATTTTTATCAATCGGCTGTATTCTTCATCATCTGTATTCCAGTTTTCTTCGATCATCTGCTGGATTTGCTCATCAGAATACTGGATTTGCGGATACAATTCTGCATCAAGCTCGATACCCGCGAATTTTGCATAGCACATCAATTCAAAATATCCAGTTTCTTTGATAAACATCTATTCAACCTCGCAATGCTGCAGATTTTGTCACATCAATTTTTGAAAGAAATATCCGAATGTTTAAATGTAATTCTATAGAATAGCAACTTTGTCAATGACAAAATTTTGAAATATTCTACAAAATATGCCTTTTTTCATTATTGATTATACATAAAAAAATTCTTTTATCAATAGGTTTGTAACGAATGGTAGCTGGACTGTAATGAAAAGTCAAATTTGCATATGTTGCTGAAATATTATTCTTTATAAAATGCAATCAAATTCTTTTTGATTTCGCTATATCTTTTTTTAGGAACTGGAATTTGGCTGCCGTCATACAAAACGATTTCATAAGGGTGTATGGAAGATATATGTATATTGTTGACAATATAGCTTCGGTGTACGAAGCTGAAGGTATCTCCTGCTTTTTCAATAAAATCCGCAATACTGCTCCGACTATGGATTTCCGTGCCATCGGTTGTATAAATCATACAGTTTCTTCCGACGGCATTTACATATAGAATTTCCGCAGGAGATAAAAAGTGAGTAACATCCTTATTATCTGTTACAATGATTTTGTGTCTGCTCTGAATAGACTGCACACGGGATGTCAAATATTTTTTGGACATCTCACCAAGCGCGTTGACGAATTTTTCTCCTTCAGCCAATTTTAATTCGCCCATTGGATTTGAAATATGACAATGTTTAATTTTAGGTTCGCCCATTTTGATTTCCCATACAAAAGTACAGCGCTGCTGCGCCTGCAGAAAATAACCAACATTGTCATCTGTTGTTGTGATATAACGCCCTACAATGGTACAGGCGTTGCCAACATTTTGTGCCACTGTGAATTCCTGATGGGATAAATGGCAAGGTTTTAACTCTTGAACAATTTCTCGAAAATCGTTGACGGTATCTTCATAGGTATCCGCATATTGACTTTTGGCAGAACCTATCCAAACAATATTCTTATCAAAATATCGAATCACAAATTCCGGATCCATCTGCCAGAATCTAGCCAGACATTCCTGTGACAATTCCACGATTTTCTGCAGCGTCTGTTTATTCATTCTTTCTCTCCTTTTAAAATTTTTCCCAGTATAGCATGGAGAAAAGTACACACTCAAAATCATATAAATTCATTTTTGTTAAAATGAAGTATCACTGAACATCAATACTGTTAATAAAACATCCCTATGAAATTTCGGAAAATCATATTTTTATGCAGTATTTGACATGTTCTGATTTATTTTTCCGTTTTAACACATAATTCGATTTCTGTTATCAGTATAATGTGGTGGAACCAAGAAAGTAAAGTTATAAAAATGTTAAATCACGATTTTTTGAAACGAACAAAATTCTATTGAAAGATTCTTTTATTTGAATAGGAAAAGAAGCATATTTACACTATCTGTGCAATACGCTTCTTTTTATAAACATTTATTTTGTGATTCTTATTTTTTTGTTAATACTGGTGTACTTCCTTTGTTGCTTACAATGTATCCTAAGGCATCTGCAAGATCTCTGATTTTTATATAGTTTGTACCATCTTTCAGAATTCGTTCCACCACGAATTCCTTTCCATTGACAATCAATTTTGCCTGTTCAACCATTTCAGAATCCTCCTGTTCTGTGTAATCGATATCTTTCAATTTTAGCCAATGAGTAAAACCGGCATTACGCAACTTGTTAATTCTACAGCCATAGGCACTGCCATCTTCAGCGATATATTCACCATTTCCAATATAGATACCAATATGTCCTTTTCTCCATACGGCAGCGCCAATGGGTGCTTTAGCAATGGTTGCAATGGGTTCTATTTCCAAAGCTGTGTCATGGTAATTCTGGGAACTGCGGGCAATCCCTGTTGCCCAACTGATAAGCCCGGAACAATCACAGCAAACCTTTCCGATTTTTTGTTTTTCACTATCCCAAACCAAATTCCCATAGGTTTTTTTCAGGCTATCGTAAAGTGCTTCTGTCATGACTTTGCCTTTCATTCCATATACATATGGCACACCTAATTTGCTTTTGGCAAATGCCACCAATTCTTCTCCAGTCATTTCTATCTCCTCCTTTGCCCCATAATATGAAAAAAACAGGGATTTTGTCCCTGTTTTCTTTTGCTGTTTCCAATATTCTTTTTTTACTTTTACAACTCTCTACATATTTTTTGCCGCAAAGGATTCATAATAAAAATCTTAAATTTCAACGAACTTGTGGTATACACCCAAAAGTTTCTCTGTAATTTCCTGATCTACATGCATATGACCGAAAAACCATTTTCGGAACTTCGGCTGATGTTCCATACTTTGATACCATTCATTCAAAATCAGCGGAAACTGGTAATCGTCATCCAAACTTTTTTGTCTGCGGATAGAACTTCTGACAAAGAGTGGCGGTTCATGGGTTATGACATATTCAATTTGGTCTGCAAATTGATGCAGTACATTCTGACCATGTTCGATTTCTTCTGCAGTTGGTTCTTCTTCTTTCCACCAGCTGACGCCTTCTGTTCGCCTGTCCTTATCTACAGATCTGGCACCGCCAAAAACAAAGAACTTCTTTTCATAAATATCATATATCTCTCCTCGCATGAGATGCAAAACACGTTCTCCCACACGATGTACGTTTCCCCCGTTCCACTTTTCTACGGGAAATTCATTCAGAAGAGCATGGTTTTCATGGTTGCCGTCTACAAAAGCGATTGTGCCGGGGAATACCTGCTGCAGGCTTTCCATATCATATACATAATCTTTGTCCCAAACATATCCGGCATCCCCTGCAATAATCATAATATCAGACCGATGCAGTGTTTCTTTTTCTGCCAGCCAAAATAACGGCACGAAAGTTCTATGTTTATCACCAGTAATAAAAATTCTTCCACTCATTTTTCAATATTCACCACATTTATTTTTTATAATAATAAATACCATTACGTTCTTCTCTCAAAATTATACCTGATAAGTACAAGTATTGTAAATGTGAAATTGCTTCTCCCGTTGCAAACCATTTTTGCGGTGCAGGAAAGCTTTCCCAATCTTTGCACATAATCTCCCACGTCATGTCCTGTGCAACCATATAC
>CATZIM010000264.1 GCA_958420075.1 uncultured Clostridia bacterium
GCAGGCAGAGATACGCTGTTAAGGAAAACAGACGTACACAGGAGCTGGAGGCAGAAATTGCAAGGCTTCGAGAAGCTGGCGGGAAAGATACACCAGTATAAGTTTTCAAGATGAAATGGTTAGGGAGGTTGTATTATGAACAGAAATCGTTTGATGAAAGCAAGTGCTTTTTTGTTGGTATCCACCATGGCTACATCCTGCTTTGTGGGCAGTACCTTTGCCAAGTATGTCAGTGAAAACCAAGGTGAGGACAGCGCTCGTGTGGCAAAATGGGGCGTAGAAGTAGAAGTGACAGGTGATGGATTTAAAACGGAATATGGTAAAGATGATTACAAAAGTAATGTTGACGGGAATACTGTTATTTCCAGTACTGAGGAAAAAGTAGTGGCACCTGGTACCAAGGGTACATTTGGCGGTGTTAAGATTAGCGGTAAACCAGAAGTGGCTGTGAAAGTCGAAACAATAGCAACTGTCGATCTTTCTGGCTGGAATGTGGCTGATAGTGACGAATTCTACTGTCCGCTGAAATTTACTGTTGGTGATACAACTATCAATGGTTTGGATTATTCCAGTAGCACAGCCGGCGGAGAAGGCAGTTTTGAAAATGCCATCAAAACAGCTATCCAAGAGGCCACAACAAAAGAAGTGGCAGCCGGAACGGATTTAAGTACCGTTGGCGATGACATTACATACAGCTGGGAATGGCCATTTGAAGGAAGTACAGGAAAAGTCGCTAACCAGGACGATGAACTGGATACGATTCTTGGGGATAACGCAGCAGATGGTGATACCGGTAACGATCCCAAGATCAACATTACAGTGAAAACAACAGTTACCCAGATTAACTGATATATCTAAAAATACAGAAAAGAAATGCAACACAGCCCCGAACCCGTGGAGTATCGGGGCTGATTTACCATGAAGACATATTTGGAAGGAAAATGAAAGGGGGTATTGGTGTATGGATATGCACAGCAAATTGCAGCAGAGGCTTTTGCCGGCAGTGCTGATTTTGTTTCTTTTGCAGGTACTCCTTTTTCCTTTTGCTGTGGGGGTTACGTATTCTGACAGAAGCCAAAGCCCTGACCATGTTTTGACCTATACCACAGGGGCATTGACATGGGACAATGCCACCGGAATCAATGATGAAGGGGCTGCGGAACTGCATCTGTTTGATGCGGTATATGATAATGTGGAATCTTCCAATGGTGATCATGTCATTGCGCCGGGAACAGAAGGGCATCATTTTATCCGGCTGAAAAATGATGAGAAATATGACATTTCCTATGTGGCAGTCATGTACGAAATCAAGGAAAATGAAAATCTGCCTGTGAAAACCACATTTTCGGTAGAAAATGCGGAAGCGGCGGAAAATTACCCTTTGCCGGACGATGTGGAAGCCGATCAAGTGATGAAAGCAGTTACAGGTACCGTAAAAGGGCATGAAATACAGGATTTTGATATTCATTGGCTGTGGGAATATTATGTCAGCGATGCACAGGATATAGAAGATACTGCTTTGGGTGATAAAGCGGCGTTTGATGTGGCTGATGATGTTACAGTGGGTATTTACATTGTTGTGGAAGAGAATGGAAAAGATCCAACAGATCCAACAGATCCAACAGATCCGACAGATCCGACAGATCCAACAGATCCGACAGATCCGACAGACCCAACAGACCCGACAGACCCGACAGACCCAACAGACCCAACAGATCCAACAGATCCGACAGATCCGGCAGACCCAACAGATCCGACAGATCCGGCAGACCCAACAGATCCGACAGACCCGGATGCGCCGGACAGTTCTTTTGAGCTTAATGAAATCTCAACGGATTCAGAAGAAAGTATCGACAACGATTACATATATCCACAGATTCCCAAGACAGGAGATAACAGTCATGTGAACATGTATGTGGGTCTTATGATCGTCAGTGGAATTATTTTGATACTGCTGCTTATAGAAGGCTGGAGGGAGAAAAGATGCAAAAAGTATTGAAATTTACTTTAAAAGCCGTCCAGACAGCCGTTTTGACTGTTTTGGTGATTTTGCTTTTATTCAATATTTACATGATTGCATCTAAAAAAATAACCGGCAGTATCAGTGCGGACTTTTTTGGTTTTTCAACGGCGGTTGTATCATCAGGCAGTATGGAGCCGGAAATTTCTGTGGATGATATGATTGTCATAAAAGAACAGGATGATTATCAAGAAGGGGATGTCATTACATTTGAAAGAGACGGCAGCCTCATCACCCATAGAATTATAGAAAAGTCACAAAACAGCTTCGTGACAAAAGGAGATGCAAATCAGGTGCCTGATTTGGAAGAAGTTGACATGGCTGATGTTGTTGGAAAGACTGTTTTTGTGATTCCGAAGGCAGGACGGGTGATATATTATTTGCGTACGCCTTTGGGCATGGCGTGCATTGTTTTTGCAGGACTGTTGTTATTGGAATTGCCCGTGTTGTTCAATAAAAAGAAGGAGGGGATGGAAAATGGAAAATGAATCAGAAAACAAGAAGAATAAGAGAATACATTTTTTGCCTCTTCGTGTGTATGTGATGTATTTATTTGTCTGCACACTGCTTTTTACAGGTGTGAGTTTTTCAAAATATGTTTCTGCGGGAGACGATGAGGATGACGCTCGCGTGGCGGCAGGAAATGTAGAAGTGGATTATGATGGCCCCACGACATTTTTTTTTGATCGACCCTCAGATGATGGCATGTTAATAGAAAACTTCGACTTTTATGTGTCCAATACAGGGGCAGAGGTGGCAATCAAGTATGATATCGAAGTGACATTGGATGCTCCTTTGCCTGAAGGAGCCACGATAAATCTGGATGGAGAGGAGTTTTCCGGCGGCAGTGACAATACCTATCTGTTTGCGGATGCTGGAACATTCAGCGCAGGGGAGGATGAAGAAAATCCTCATACATTGACAATACAGGCGGATTATCTGCAAGTGCCACAAGGAACAGATTTCCAAAGCCCTGTGTATATTGACATTATTGCAGAACAAATTGATTAAAAGGAGGAAAGACAATGAAAAAATTTATTTTTCCAATAAATTTGGGAGCTGCTTTTCCATTCCTTTTGATTACGGTCATATATACTGTGCCGTTTACACCTACAATCAGCAAATATATTTGGAAAGATAGCATACGGCTGGACTTACAGATTGTGAATCCGGAACAAGAGATTACCAGTATCATCATTCCGGATGATGGTACACCGGGAACAGAAGGTGGCACAGGCGGCTCCGACAGCGGCAGTACAGATGGTTCCGATAGCGGCAGTACAGGTGGTTCCGACAGCGGCAGTACAG
>CATZIM010000265.1 GCA_958420075.1 uncultured Clostridia bacterium
CTGTGAAGTCGGCAGTCATTCCTATGACCACAAGGATTTCAAAAAACTTTCTGCATCACAGATTCAGGCAGATGTAAAACAGGTCAATGAAGCTTTTGCCAAAGCAGGCGTGAAACCCACCTCCTTCCGTCCTCCTTACGGCAACACAAACGCTACCGTACAGGCAAATGTTCCCCTGCCCATCGTCACATGGTCTGTGGATACACTGGACTGGAAGACACGGAATGTGGACAGCATCCTGAAAGAAGTAAAAGCCGCTGGCAATCTGGACGGCAAAGTTATTCTGATGCACGGCATCTATGACACCACCGCACAGGCAACGGCGAAACTGGTTCCTATGCTGCAGGAACAGGGCTATCAGCTGGTGACCGTTTCTGAGCTGATTCAGTACAAACACAATGAAACACCGAAAGCTGGAAAACTTTACGGTTATTCTTATTTCCAGTAAATCTACATAAAAAAAGCGTTCTGCGGGAACTCTCCGCCGAACGCTTTTTCTGTTTTAAGATTCTTTTTGTTTGATTTCGTCCAGACTTTCCTGATGATGGCGCTTCATGCAGGCGAATGTTTCCTCACTGATGATATGCTCCATCCGGCAGGCATCTTCCAGGGCTGTTTTTTCCGAAACGCCGATGCGCATGAGAGATGCGGCAATGACACAATGCCGTTCATAAGTGGCCTCTGCCACTTTTCTGCCTTCTTCCGTCAAAGCGATTTTGCTGCGGTCTGTGACGGTGATGTAGCCTTCTGCCTTGAGTTTTTTCATGGCATTGCTGACACTGGGCTTGCTGAATCCCAATTCTGTGGCAATGTCAATGGCACGGACGTAGCCTGTTTTCTGCTGCAAAATATATATGGTTTCCAGGTAATTTTCCATGGATTCTCTTGTTTTGATCATTTTCTCACCCCAAAGTTAAACTTGTTTCTATGGTAACAGAGTTTCTCCAAAGTTACAACTGCAAATACAAAACTTTCGGTTTTCACAAAAAATTTTACACTTTCCATTGACAATTTACGGAAAATATTGCATCATTAAGATACGTATACAGGTATCATACACCTGTATATCAAAAATGCTTGTTTCTGCGCAATATCGTCCTCTCCTGACGGTTTTGCGTATTGAATCAAACTTTTCATCTCTTCATGTCATTGTCCCTCCGTACATGAAAAACTCCCCCCAATTCCGTTTTTCATGTATTGACAATGGCAGCCCTTTCAAAGGAGACGGCAGTTTCCCCCCAAAACAAACTGCCGTCTTTTTTGCTGTCTGAAAAATGCATTTTTGATACATTTTTTTACATATTTATAGAAACAGGAAGTGATTTTATGCATGCGATGCCGGAGCGCTGGACACCGGAAACCTATGACGATTTTCTTGCAGAATTAAAACAGGAGGCAGACGAAGCCTACCGCCTGTTTAACGAAAAACTGCTGGCTTCCCAATTGCCCACGCTGGGGCTTAGACTGCCTTTTCTGCGCAAAACAGCGAAAACCATTGCCAAAGGCGACCCCAGCGGATTTCTGGCTGTCTGCGGCAAAACATACCACGAAGAACGGCTCTTATATGGGCTGGTGGCTGCAGAACTGCCTTATGCGGATTTTCTCCCCCACAGTGACAAAATGGCAAAATTCCTTGTGGAAAACTGGGCCATCTGTGATACCTTCTGTTCTTCTTTGAAAAAGGTATTGTCCTATAAGGCCGACAAAGCCCATTATTTCCGCTATATCTCCGTGTATCTGTCCTCCCTGAATCCATGGACCGTACGGGTGTGGCTCATTGTCATGCTCCACCACTATCTGACACCTACCACCATCAATACGGTTTTGACACGTACGCTGACAGTGGACTCAGACTTTTATTATGTCCGCATGGCACAGGCATGGCTTCTGGCAGAAGCATGGGTAAAATTCCCGGAAGAAACAAAGAAAGCTGTCCTTACCGCTGATTTAGACCCTTGGGTATTCCGTAAATTCGTGCAGAAAGCACGGGAATCCAGACGGGTTTCTGATGAGGACAAAGAGTATCTGAAAAGCCTGCTCCCATAAAAACAAAAAGCCTGTATTTTCAGCTTATTGCCGAAAATATGGGCTTTTTTTGATACACTTTTCCCATTGACAGCCATGGTATCTGCCATTAGTTCCCATGATACAATGCAGAAAAAAATAGCCGGAAAACCTTTTGGGAATTCCGGCTATCTTTTTCTTCTTCATGAAGATGTTCTAGTAAAGTCTTCTAATTTCAGAATACTTTTTTACTGAATGTCTACCACTTCGTAGCCTGCGTCTGTCACTGTCTGCACCAGTGTTTCATCGCTGACATCTTTGGACAGTGTCACGGTTGCGCTTTTGCCTTCCAGACTCACTTCTGCTGTCACGCCGTCCAGATCGTTCAGTGCTTTTTCCACTCTGCCTGTGCAGTGATTACACATCATACCTTCGATTTTCAATACTTTTTTCATGCCAATTTCCTCCTTATGATTCAGTTCTTTCTGTATATCTTCTTTCGGCAAAGCCGTTGTTGTCTTCGCATACTTGGGGCGGAACAGCCGCAATCTAAGAGCGTTCCCCACTACAAAAGCGGAGCTGAAACTCATTGCCGCCGCCGCAAACATGGGATTGAGCTTCCATTCCAGCAGAGGATAGAACACCCCAGCTGCCAGCGGGATACCGCAGGCATTATAGAAAACTGCCCAGAACAGATTTTCTTTGATATTGCGGATGGTGGCGTGGCTCAGTTCAATGGCTGTCACCGCGTCCATCAGGTCGCTTTTCATTAAGATAATATCAGCAGATTCCATAGCAACGTCTGTACCTGCGCCGATTGCTACACCCACGTCCGCACGCATAAGGGCAGGAGCGTCATTGATGCCATCGCCAATCATGGCAACTTTTTTGCCCTGTTCCTGCAAACGGCGTACTTCCCGTTCCTTATCCTGAGGCAGGACTTCCGCAATGACCTGAATATCCAATTCCTTGGCAATGGCTTGTGCTGTCCGCTTGTTGTCCCCTGTAAGCATGACCACTTCAATGCCCATCTGATGGAACGCATCCACGGCGGCTTTGCTGGTAGGCTTCAAGGTATCTGCCAGCGCCACAATGCCCAGAAATGTTTCGTTTTCCGCAAAGAACAGAGGGGTTTTTCCAGCTTCCGCCAGTTCCACGGCTTTTGCTTCCCATTCTCCCAGCTGGATGCCTCTTTCCCGCATCATTTTCAGGTTCCCAGCCAGAATATGTTTTCCTGCCACATCAGCTTCCACGCCTTGACCTGCTGTTGCCTGCAAATTTTCCGCCTTTTCAAAGGATATGTCTTTTTCTTTGGCA
>CATZIM010000266.1 GCA_958420075.1 uncultured Clostridia bacterium
CTGGGGCTGCACTGGGGAAATGTAAATCTGGATAAGAAAACCCTTTCCGTAATTGAACAACTTCCTTTTCAATTACCAGTTTCTGTTACGGAAATCAAAAATGGCACCTGTAAAAGCTGGAGAATGCACACTGCCACTGACAGACACCATCCTTCCCCTCTTTCCCTATTTCCGGTGTCGTAAAATGCAGCAGGAAAAACAAAAACAACTTCTCACTGCATTGTGAGAACTGGATTATGATAACGATCTGGTACTGACAAACCCAATAGGCTGCCAGAACGGCGAGATCGGGTTTCTGTAAGCTTTGGTCAGTTTTCTCGGCACCAGGAAATGCGGCATATCCACTTCCATGATTTGAAACATTCCACAGCAACCAACATGCATCAGCAAAGCGGCGATTTCTACACCATTGGTCAAATTCTTGGACATATCAGTTTGAAAGGCGTTGAGATTCAGTTAGGTATTTCCTGGAATCTATTACAAAACAGTATATCGATGTGAGAATGGACCGAAAACTGCTTCTGCTGGAAAATTATCATATGTATTGGGAGAATAAATCAAAAAAACCGTCGAAAAAATTCGACGGCTTTTTTTGACTTTCTTATTGAGAGGGAAATGTGTGTAAATATGTAACTTAATTTGAATAAATCATCCTTCTCTGCACATGCGTTCAAATTCTTCTTTAGAAACGCCTTCCAGACCAAGGTTCTTTAATGTTCTGCCTTCATCCATATCAGGGATCATGCTGCGCGCGATAGTTACAACTGCATCAATACAAGGTGTAGGAACACCAGCAACTTTACCCATAGACTGCAGAGCAACCAGAGAATAAGGGATATCTTCCAGCAAATATCTGGTGCGCAGTGTTTTCTGACCTTTGATGCCATGGTAGCCTTCGCAGTTGGTGATAACTTCGTACATGTTATCGCCTTTTGTTACATATACATTCTTGTATTCATCAATCAAAGTTCTGATCTTCAGACCATATGCTTCTGCGAGAGCCATTCTCTCTTTATCCAGTGCTTCTACCAGTGCACCCTGACCCGGCGTGAAGTCCAGATAGTATTCGAAATCTTCTTGATGCTCGATCTTTGCTGTGTATAAAATTGTAGGTGCGGGATGCATCATGGCATTCAGGTTATCCAGACTGACTCTCAGGATATCATCTTCGAATGCGAACTGTGGAATGATATCTGCAAATTTTTCAGCTACATAAGTATTGTATTTTGCAGGATATGCAGCTGCAGCAAAACTTGCTTTCTGCCCCGCTACTTCTACTTTACCAACTTCCACTGCACGACAAGCGAAGAGCAGTGTGGATGTGCCTGCCAAAATCACATCAGCTGTACAGCCACATTCTTTCAGTGTATTTTTGAATTCCACCGGTCCCAGAGAAGCATTGGGGTTCAGTACAACAATCTGTCCATCCTTCAGATGAGGTGCCATTTTTTTCGCCATATCTTTGTGGTAAATAGAAGGCAGAACAACCAGAATGATTTCGCATCCTTCCATTACAGCGCCGATATCGGTACTTGCCAACTGTATTTTGCCAAAACCTGTAACGTCACTGTTGCCGCTTAATGTTACGCCACCCAGTTCTGTCAATCTATCCACCGTTGCCTGCACAACGTCAAAAATCTTTACTTCTCTGCCATGTAAAGACAAATAGCCCGCGAACGCCTGTCCGCCATTTCCTGCTCCGATAATTGCAATAGGTTTCTGCATAATAACAATCTCCTTTCCTGGAAATACATTTTTGGCTCAAAATTGTTCCGACGTCTTGAACGCTTTTTGATGGTTTAATTGTACTACAACTATACTTGTATTGCAATAGGATTTTTTGTTTTTTACCGTTTTTTTCAGTTTTTGGAATATCCTTGATTTTTTTGCTGATATCCGATAAAATAGAATTGAAATTTTGTGGAAATAGAACAAAAAAAGGATGAATCACTATGTTACCTAAAGTCAAAAAAATTAATCTCAGTACACAGCTCATCGATACGATCACTGCACTGATTGAAAGCGGCGAATGGGAACTTGGCATGAAACTGCCCAATGAAATCGATCTGGCAGCTTCTTTCAATGTCAGCCGCAACATCATGCGGGAATCCATGAAGATTCTGGAAAACTTCGGAATTTTGGAATCAAAAGCCGGTATTGGCACTTTTGTTTCTGAAACCGCTTTAAGTTCCATTCATAACATGCGATTCTTCGATAATCTGAAAAACAATTCTTCCATCGAAAACATTTTGGAAACACGTTTAATCATCGAACCGGAACTGGCTTATTACGCAACACTGCGCAGCACAGAAGAAGATCTGACATTGCTGAAAGAAATTTTCGAGCGGAATGAAGAAATCCACAAAGAAAATCAGTTCACCAAAAAAGATGATTTTAATTTCCATATGTTTATTGCAAAATGCAGCCAAAATGTCATTCTGGAAAATTTGCTGTTCTCTATGTTGGATCAGCTTCGTGCCAGCGATTATAAAGATTTTGACCTTCACGCACAGACAGAAGAAGTCAAGGATTCCTACTCTCACCATAGAGAAATCGCTATGGCTATTATCAACAGAGATCCCCTGTTGGCTAGTGAACTGATGTATAAGCACCTTTTCAGCCGTATCAACGCAATCAATTCTTCTTACAACAAGGATTTGACAGATTCCAAAAAAATCGAAAGCAAGCGCTTGGCAGATAAAAAATAATTTTTCTTAAAAATAACCAAAAAGACCAGAATTTTTTCAGCACTAAAATTCTGGTCTTTTTTATTTTGCAAAGTTGACTTATTGTAGTATTGTAGTACAATATAAAGAAAAGACAACTAGAAAGGAGGCATATTTTTTACATGACAACCAAACAAAAGGCAACGGTAATGATGCTGATTTCCGTGGTGCTCTTTTCTTTCATGCAGCTTTTTGTCAGCATGACAAGCCCTAATGTCAGCGTCTTTCAACAGATTTTCTTTCGAAATCTGCTTGGTATGGTTGTTTGTATTTACTTCATAAGGAAAGAAAAGGCATCCTATTTTGGAACACTCCAGACACAGCCATTTTTATTGCTGCGGTCACTAGGCGGCTTTCTGGGATTGCTTCTGGCTTTTTACGCCACGCGTCATGCCCTTCTGGCAGACGCTACTATCGTCAGCAGAACAGGTCCCTTCTTTACAACACTGTTTTCTGTTATCTTTTTAAAAGAAAAGTTGACAAAAATACAAATCCCTGTATTGCTGGTGATTTTTACTGGTGGCTGGCTGGCAGCAAATCCCAGTTTTGATTCCTCTTTTATCCCGTTGGGATGTGCATTGTTAGCTGCTGTTTG
>CATZIM010000267.1 GCA_958420075.1 uncultured Clostridia bacterium
TTTCCACTTGTTGTAGAAAGCGGTAAAGACTCTATTATCCGAGATTTGGACGGCAATGAATACATTGACTTCCTCAGCAGTGCTTCTTCATTAAACCTTGGTACATGCAACGATCATGTAAAAGCTGCTGTAGAAGAACAGCTGAAAAAATATTCACAGTATACCATTGCTTATACATATAATATACCTGCCATCGAATATGCAGAACGCCTTGTCAGCACATATCCTGGCGGTGTAAAAGCAAAAATCCTCTTTGGTAACTGTGGTTCTGACGGCAATGATGCTGCTGTAAAATTTGCCAGAGCATTTACCGGACGCACCAAGATTATCACATTTATCAACGGTTATCATGGCAATACTTATGGTTCTTCTTCCATGACAACGGTAACAACCCGTATGAGAAAGAAAATGGGACCTTTCCTGCCGGAAATCTATCCATTCCCCTTCTTCGGGTCTGATACACCAGATGATGTATGTGAAAAAGAATGCCTGAAAGAAATGCAGCGTGCCTTTGACACTTACCTGCCTGCAGACGATGTGGCAGCAGTGATCATCGAACCTGTTCAGGGTGACGGCGGCTTAATTCCCGCTCATCCTATCTTCATGAAAAAACTGTATGAACTTTGCCAGAAACACGGCATCCTGTTTATTTCCGAAGAAGTACAGCAGGCATTCTACCGCACTGGCAAAATGTATGGTATCGAACACTACGACATCGTGCCTGACGGCATCATCCTGGGTAAATCTGTTGGTGCAGGTCTGACACTGGGTGCTTTTATGGCAAGAGATGAAATCATGGACTGCCTGCCTGCTCCTGCTCACCTGTTTACACTGGGCGGCAACGCACTTGCATGTTCTGCTGGTATCGCAGCCTTTGATTATATGCAGACAGAAGAATTCCAGAATATCCTGAAAACAAACTGTGAAATCTTGCAGGAATCCTTCACAATGCTGAAAGAAAAACATGGCAATATCATCAGCACAACCAATGGTTTGGGCATGTCCTGTGGTATCGGCATTGTAAAAACAAATGCTGATGGTACCAAAGAACCTGATCTGAATGGTACTTTCAAGATCCTCTACCGCGCTTATGAAAAAGGTCTGCTGGTAATCTCTGTTGCCGGCAATATCCTGAGAATTCAGCCGCCTCTGAACATCGACCATGATCTGTTCCGCAAAGCTTTTGCAATTCTGGATGAAGCCATGGCTGATTACGAAGCAGGCAATATCCCTGACGACGTACTGCAGTTCCAGAATGGCTGGTAATATTGATATTACAAGAGAGAAGCATTTTCGCTTCTCTCTTTTTCTTACTTATCAAGCTTCTGAAAGCTTTCTAAGCTGCCCCCTATCTTGGGGTTTCTCCTTTGTTTTCTTCTAAAATCTCCTTGAAAGCTCCAAAATAACGCACAGCGAGATGTTATGAAAAAAACTCTTTAACAGCATACAAAACAAGCTGTGAGCCCTAATTTCACCGAAAGTACCAAAACATCCATACTTGGCCACTGACTAAGACTTATAGTAATTTTTACCTGTTTTCCCAGCAGACTCATTTCATACCAATGCTTTTTGCACGTTTTTCTTCCCTTTTTCTGACGATTACTGAATGATATGGTGCCTGCACGTGTATTCTTTTGCTGTAAACCAGCAATGACCGCAAGCAAATTGCAGTACAATCCTGCAAAAAGCCATCAATCATCAGTCATTTTTCAAACATTGTACCCTTTTTTACAAAAAAAGATTGGATACCAGTATCCAGTATCCAATCTTTTGACAGAAAATGACCATTTTCTTTTGTGCATTTTTTCGTGCAATTTATTCGCAAAATCCCACATTTTGCCATGATGTATGACATCAAGTACAATTTCTTATTTTTTGTTCTGCATAATTTCGATGACTTTCATATCTACATCTGCCAAACCTTCATGAGAAAGTTTCATCAGGTTTTTGGTTGTATCTTCTACTGCAGCGCTGATGATACCATCTGTTGCCTGCACAATGGAGTTATCCATCGCATACAGTGCTGCATAAACAGCTTCACCTGCGCAGATTGACAGTTTTAACGCACAGCCGCCTTTTGCACCATCACAGAACATACCAGCTACGCCGCCCATCATATTCTGCACAGCACCAGAAATCTGTTCCAGATTACCGCCCATCATATATGTGATGGCTGCTGCGGAACCGGAACCTGCCAATGTTGCACCACAGATAGGAGAAAGTCTGCCAACATGTTTTTTCATATACATAATGATCAGCATACCCAGCAATTCTGCACGCAGCAGTTTTTCGGAAGAAGCATGCAGATGTTTCGCAGCCACTGCTGCAGGAAGCATGGTTTCCAGACCCTGATTGCCACTGCCCAGGTATGTCATAACAGAACCGTCACCGCCGCTCATACGGAAGTCACAAGCAGCCGCTGTTGTCAATTTTACATCTGTAACCATATCATTGGACAGTGTGCCATTGAGAACCATTTTCTGCATGCAGGGACCAATACCGATGGCATATTTCTTTTCCAGACCTCTTTTTGCAATTTCCAGGTTCATGTCGATACCTTCCTGGATGAATGCCAGATCTTTCACATCTACTTCTTCTGCCATTTTCAGGAAATCTGCAAATGTATACTGTGTGATGTCAAAATCATCATGTGTTTCTTCTTCTACAACATCTTCTTTACGATTATCCAGCAGCACTTTGCCATCTTTTTCAGAATATACCAGATTGTCGTGAGCATCTTCTGTGATCGTATGGGCGCGTTCTGTTTCATTTGTTGCTACACATTCAATATAGAACTGGCTGCTCTTCAATACTTTTACAGTTACAAAACCTTCTTCTACCAGTTTCTGACCTTTTTCTACATGTTCAGGTTTTACTTTTGCAAAAATTTCCATGGTGTTGTCTGGATCAGCCAGCAGACAGCCCAGCACACAGGACAGTTCGATGCCATTTGTACCAGCGTTAGGAATCTGTACGCTGTAAGCATTTTTGAAAATGTTGGAGCTGATAACCATATCCAGATGTGTTGCAGGTTTTTCCAACAATGCACATGCTCTGGAAACTGCCAGACCAATGGCTACAGGTTCTGTGCAGCCCATGCTGGGTTTCATTTCACTTTTGATTGCTTCCAATGCCTTTTTCATATCCATTTGTAAATCCTCCTTAAAGAACGTCTCATCTGTTTTCCGTTGCCCTATTATAGAGCAAAAAGCGTGCCAAACAAAAAATGCCTATTTTCCGCATTTTTTGACATATCACTTCTCATTTTTGAGAAATTTGGATTGTTTCTCTTTCTT
>CATZIM010000268.1 GCA_958420075.1 uncultured Clostridia bacterium
ATTATGCTGGCGCTGATTGCGAAAAAGAAAACAGGCAAAGGTCAGAAAATCGACATTGCCATTCTGGATTGTCTGTTCTCCATTCTGGAAGCGGCACCCATTACATACTGCATGACAGGCAGTGTACCTGAAAGAGTAGGGAACTCTTATCCTTCCATTTCTCCTTATGACACATTCAAAGCAAAAGACGGCTATGTAGCCATCGGTATTTCTACTGACAGTCAGTGGAGAAAATTCTGTGATGCTTTGGGTATGGATGATCTGAAGGCAGACGAAAGATATATGACAAACGAATCCAGAGGCGATCATTACGAAGATGGACTGAAACAGGCAATCGAAAAAGTAACAGGCACCATGTCCAAATTTGAAATCGAAGAAAAACTTAGAAATGCTCGTCTGGCATGCGGTGCGGTTTATACCGTTTCCGAAGCTATGGAAACAGAACAGATTAAAGTCAGAAATATGCTGACAAAAGTTTATGACGAAGGCATTGGTGAAGAAATTCGTATTCCTGGTACAGTTATCAAAATGAGCGATACTCCCGGCGGATTTACAGAAGGTGCGCCTAACCTTGGCAAACACACACGTCAGTATTTGACACAGCTGGGATACTCTGAAGAAGAAATCCAGGCGCTGACAGAAAAGAAAATCATCGAAATGGCATAATGGAAAGGAGATTCGACATGAAAGTTTTGGAAGGTGTAACCGTAATCGACTTTACACAGGCATATAGCGGACCATTCTGTACCATGCAGCTTGCGGACTTTGGTGCAAGGGTCATCAAAATTGAAAGAAGAGGTTTAGGGGATCAGTCCAGAGAATGGACTCCCATCAATGATAAAGGGGAAAGTGGCTATTACGCAGCTATCAACAGAGGTAAGGAAAGCATTTCTCTGGACATCAGCAAACCCGAAGGCGCGGAAATCATCAAAAGATTGGTAAAAGACGCGGATATCGTAGTAGAAAACTTCAAAGTAGGCACACTGGATAAAATGGGCTTAGGCTATGAAGAACTGAAAAAAGTCAATCCTGAAATCATTTTTGCTTCTATTTCTGGTTATGGACAGAATGGTCCCTGGAGCTCTCTGGCTGCTTATGACAATGTTATCCAGGCAATGTGCGGTATGATGGAAATGACAGGTTTTGCTGATGATGTACCTACAAAAGTAGGTCCTGCCATTGGCGACAACTTCACTGGTTTGACAATGGCTCTGGCAATTACCATGGCATATTTCCATAAATTGCAGACAGGCAAAGGTCAAAGACTGGATGTAGCGATGATGGACTGTCTCTTTGGCATCATGGAAAGCCCAATTATGTATAAAGAACTGCTCAATGAAGAAATCAGCCGTTGCGGCAATACAGACCCTACACTGTTCCCTTATGACGTATATCCCTGCAAAGACGGTTATTTCTCCGTAGGTGTTGCGGCAGGCTCCAAGTCCGAATGGGAAAGATTCTGCAACGCTATCGAAATGCCGGAACTGCTGCAGGAAGAAAAATACAGCACAAACGAAAGCCGTGTTGCTCTGTATGACGAATTGACACCCAAGATCCTGCCTTTCTTCGCATCCAAAACAAAGGCAGAATTGAACGACATTTTCCTGGCATGTAATCTGCCTTGTTCTCCTGTGAATACCATTCCTGAACTGATGGAACATCCTCAGCTCAAAGCAAGAAACATGCTGATTCCTGTAACAGATGATGGCGTAGGTGAATACCTTGCCATGGGCAATCCCATGATGATGAGTGAGACACCGGCAGTCATTGAAAAAGGTGCACCCGCTATGGGACGGGATACAGAAAAAGTATTGCTGGAAGCTGGCTATACAGCAGACGAAATTGCAGCATTTGTTCAGAACGAAATTTGCTGATAAAAAGATAATTGATGCAATGTATCCATGCGGTATTTGAAAAAACCGCATGGATACAGATTATCATGTGGTATCATGATTATGACAGGAGGGAGCGTATGGAAAAGAAGCGATTATCTGAAAAGTATGAAGTGGGTCTGATGATTGCCAGTTTGATTGTTGTTGCCATCATGGTTGTGGGGTTGACGCTGTTCCCCGAACAAGGGGTTGCCATTTCCCATAAAATTATGAATCTGCTCACACATACCTTTGGTTCTACGATGCAGCTCATTGCATTTGGTATTTTTATTTTCTTGATTGTACTTGCTTTGTCCAAATATGGGAATATCAGATTCGGCAACACAAAACCAGAATATTCTACTATGTCTTGGGTAGCAATGATGTTTTTCTGTGGTAACGGCGCAGGTACTGTTTACTGGGCATTCCTGGAATGGGGCTATCACTTCAACGCAGCTCCCCAGATCAATGGCGTGCCCATCAGCGAAGCCTATAATTATGAACAGTCTTTGGCGTATTGCTTCTATGACTGGGGTCCAATTGCTTGGGCAATGCTGTGTGTATTCGTTATTCCCTTTGCGTACCATTATTACATTAAAAAAGACAACGAACTGCGTTTTTCTCAGCTTTGCAAATACACTGTCGGCGAAAAATGTGTAAAAGGCATTTTTGGTAAATTTGTAGACTTTTTGTTTATTTTCTCTGCCATTGGTTCTGTTGCCATCACAGCTGGTACATCCGGTTCTACCATTGCAGCAACCATTTCCGACCTGATTGGCATTCCCAATTCCTTTGGATTAACTGTTGGTGTTCTGTTGGGCGTTACCATCATCTATACACTGACTTCTATGTCTGGGGCAGCAAAAGGTATGAAAAAGATTTCAGATGCTAATGTTTACGCATGCTGCGCACTGCTGTTCTTTATTTTCATCGTTGGACCTACCAGCTTCATCTGGGATGGTATCGTCAATGCGCTGGGATTGGTAACTTCTAATTTCGTTCGTATGACATTGTGGACAGACCCTGTAGCTGCGACTGGTTATCCTCAGTCCTGGACAGTATTCTATTTGATTTACTGGTTTGTATTCGGACCTTTTACAGGACTGTTTGTAGCAAAGATCTCCAGAGGCAGAAAGCTGAAAGAAATCATTGCCAATATGCTGATTTCTGGTTCTGCTGGTCTGATTTTCTTCTTCGGCATCATGGGCGGCTATCAGATGGATCTGAGAATGCAGGGTATCCTGGATGTGCCTTATATGCTTGCAAATGGTCTGTCTGAAAACATTGCTCTTGCAACTATGCATACACTGCCTTTCAGCTAAGTGGCTATGTGCGTATATCTGTTTGTAATCATGCTGTTCTTGGCAACAACGATGGACGCGATTTCTCCGACATTGTCCACAACTATCGCGAAAAAACTGGAC
>CATZIM010000269.1 GCA_958420075.1 uncultured Clostridia bacterium
TCAGAAATCCGTCTGTTGTCAAACATCCCTCCGTGATTTTGAATAAATGATTTCTATTTTGCGCCAAAATTTTATCATTCTTGTCAAATCGCCATTATACAGGAAATCCACTGTATTTCCACAAAATCCAGCATTTTCCGCTTGTTTTATACTTTTTTCCTTCTCTTTTTTTTATGGAAATCAGCTCATATAATCCGCCAAAACTCTGGCAAGATTATCCTCTCCTAATATCCGTACACCTTCCTGAATCTGCTGACGTTCTATCTCCGGCAATACAGACAAAGGTACATCGGTACATTCATATAATGTTATTTTTCCGTCGGCATCCTCTTGAAAAACAGCCAGCATGCCATCCTGTTCACCCAGCAGAAAGCTTTCGTCACTGCGTCCTTCTACCGTACTGCGTAGAATTACTTTATCCGGAGAAAAGAAAACCACCTGCCAGCCATCATAAATACTGCGTACCTGTGCCAGATTCAAACCCAACAGATAATTCTGCACAGGCTCCACCTGTTCCGCAGTTCTTTGATCTTCCGTATAGTAATACTGATATACAATTTCCGCATGTTCCCCAATGACCGCTTCTTCTTTGGCAACGGGTTCTGTCTGTTCTATTTGTTCTTCCTGCACTTCAGGCTCCTGCATTCTTTGGATATATAAATATCCTGCCGCTGTGCAGGAGAGAAAAACAAGAACAGCCAAAAGCGCAATCCCTCTTTTCATACCTACCACCTCGATGAAAAGTATGGACGACTTTTGGCTGATTTATACATTTTTTTGCTATGAATCAGGAAAGATGGAAATGCACAGGCACACCATTTTCATAAGCACAGGGAATTTCTCCCTGAATCAAAGGAATGAGGTAATCCATCATTTCCTGTGTGATGTCATTGCCTTCTTCATTGATCCACTCATCCGGTACCTTCTTCACACGATTGAGCACCTGATCCACAGGGATGAAGAACACTTCCGATGCATAGGGCGCATCAGAAACTCTGCGCAGGCAAGCCATTTCGCCACTGCCGCCTTCCAGCGCATAACGCACCGCTTCCCGTCCCATATTGCGCGCTTCCTGAATGTCTATTGCACTTGCCACATGGGATGCGCAGCGCTGCATAAGATTCAGTTCCACACTGCGGACTTTGCAGCCAATTTCCTGCCGCAGGATTTCCTCCAGGAAACGTGAAACCCCTGCCAGAATCCGATGACCGAATTCATCTTCCACACGATTCTGAAGGCTGTCAGTCAGATAAGCTCCTTCTTCATTGCGCAGACCTTCACTGACTGCCACAATGACAGAGCGTTTTTCCATCATCTTTTCCCGCACATCAAACAGGAACTGTTCCACGGAGAAAGGACGTTCGCTCAGATAAATCAAATCCGGTGCCGCATCTCCGTTCAGTCTTGCCAGAGCAGCAGAAGCTGTCAGCCAACCTGTATCCTGCCCCATGATTTCTACCACTGTAATAGAAGGCAATGCATATACATTGCAGTCGCAGGCAATTTCTGTCAGTGTGGTACCGATATATTTTGCAGCGGAACCAAAACCGGGAGAATGGTCTGTTTCCGGCAGATCGTTTTCAATGGCTTTGGGCACGCCAATGATTTTGATATCATTGATATGATGATTCCGGCAGTATTCGGATAATTTATGCACCGTATCCATGGAGTCGCTGCCGCCGATATACATAAAATAACCAATGTTATATTTTCTGAAAATGCTGATTGCCTTTTCATATTCAAAGGCATTTTCTTCCCAGGGAGATAATTTCATATGGCAGGAACCCAAAGCGGAAGATGGTGTCTGGCAAAGGAGCTGACGTGCACTTTCATCCGCCAGCAATTCTGTCAGGTCCACAAACCGTTCAGACAACATTCCCATGATCCCGTTTTTCACGCCATATATTTTCTCAATCTCCGGATGCTCCAATCCCATTTCCACCACGCCGCAAAGAGTGGCATTGATAGCAGCTGAAGGACCGCCTGATTGGGCTACCAGCAAGTTTTTTTTCATGTTTGTTCCGCCTTTCTGTTGCTCATTGCATTTGCTATGCGTATTCGCTATGGTACATTATAAATAGAAATATCAAAAGATACAATAGCGAATTTTCCCGAAGTTTTTTTACACATACAATTTTAAAAATATCATCCAAAAGAAAAAGCCGCTCTTTCCAGGAAAAAGCGGCTTTCAATTTCATCCGAATATAACGGACAAAATGGTAAAAGCGATGATAGATAATATGGTATAAAGAGAAATGGTTGTTGATGTATACACCTTGTCTTTTTCTCTGACAGCATACAGAGAACTCATAAAACAAGGCGGCATAAAAGCATACAGGAACACCGCAATCTTCATTTCCTGTTCTGCCACAAAATTCCGCAGTACGAACCATACGCCCATCAAAAGCACCCCTTGCAGCACCAGACGAATGGCAGCAGATTTTCCTGCAGAAGAAAGTACCCGATGATCCAGTTTCAAATCATAACCAACACACAGCAGAATCAATGCGGAAACTGGTGTGGTAATCATGGAAATCAAAGAAGAATATACATCTCCTACCCGACTTCCTGCAATCTTCGGCAATATGCCAGTTACCCCCAGCAAAATACCAAGTACGACCCCGTACATGGCAGGTGCACGCAGTACCGTAGAAAGCAGCTGTCCGCCGCCGCTTCTCCCCTTGCCTGTGGCTGTGATCAGTGCCAGATAAACAGTAAATGTGAAAATACAGTTTGCCATATCCAATGCAGCGATATTGGAGAGCATTTCTGAGCCACACAACGCCATATACAATGGATATGCCATCATACCGCCCTCAAAAGTCGCTGTCAGGAAAGGCAGATATCTGCCCTGACTGCCGCCAACCAAGGGACGCAGCAGATAGCCGGCACCTGTAGCAATGAAAAGCTGTACCAGCATCACCGCCAACAGCAACAGTGTTACCTTGTTATACTCTGCCATCCCCAATGCGTCTACCAGAACAACAGGCAGCATGATATTGGTTGCTACCAATTTAATGCCATCCATACCGGCACGGCTGATCCAACCAAAACGATTAGCAGCCATACCAAGGCCCAGCATGCAGAACACAGGCAGCACAATAGCCAATACATTCATAGTCCTTCCCCCTTTTTCCCTATTGACCTCAGTATACCGCAAATCAAAATGGGGAACAAGAGCGAAAGAGGAAATATGCACAGAAAAAAAGACAAAACCCTTAGCAGCTTTCCCTTAAGAAAGCATTGCTTTTTCTTTTTTTGATTTCTTGCTTCAGAAGAACAAATAAAATCTT
>CATZIM010000270.1 GCA_958420075.1 uncultured Clostridia bacterium
TTTCAAGCAGTGTCACAGCACTGTTTAATTCTTTTTTATTGACAATGCGAAACATGTTTGCAACTTCCTTTCTTCTTTGGACTTTCTTTTGCAGGTGATTTTTGTTAGAATTATCATAACATAAATTCTGACGGCGGGATATGGATAAAACGCCGTTTTTCTGGAAGTACAATGAAGAAAAGTTTATGGTTTTTGAATAAAATGTGGGACAAAAAACGTCCCAATTAAAAAGGAGGAAATGAACGTGCAGAAAAGATATACTTTTGACGATTTGCGGGACATCATCGAGCAGCTTCGCAGTGAGAATGGATGTCCTTGGGATAAAGTCCAGACCCATGAAAGCCTGCGGGCGGATATGCTGGAGGAAGCCTATGAAGCCGTGGATGCCATTGATAAAGGCGATATGGACAACTTGAAGGAAGAACTTGGGGATGTGCTTATGCAGGTTGTGTTCCATTCTTCCATCGAAGCTCAGAAAGGCGGCTTTACACTGGATGATGTCATTCAAGGCATCTGTGAGAAAATGGTTTACCGCCATCCTCATGTGTTCGGGGAAATTTCCGTGGATACGGCGGAACAGGTGCTGGTGAACTGGGAAGCCCTGAAGAAAAAGGAAAAACATATGCAGACCCAGACAGATGTCCTCAAAAGCGTGCCTGATGCTCTGCCTGCCCTGACCCGTGCCAAAAAGGTACAGAAGAAGGCGGCAGACGTTGGTTTTGATTTTTACGAAGCCGGCGGCGCCATGGAAAAAGTGGCAGAGGAAATTCGGGAGCTGCAGGAGGCTGTGGAACAGCCAAACGGCAATATAGAGGAAGAATTCGGTGATATTTTGTTCGCACTGGTGAACGTAGCAAGGTTTTTGAAAATAAATCCCGAGTTTGCCTTGACAAAAGCCACCAAAAAGTTTATAAATAGATTTGAGTATGTTGAGAATTCAGCCCTTTCAGAGGGAAAGCAGCTTTCCACAATGACTCTGGAGGAAATGGATTTGCTCTGGGATCAGGCAAAAATTGCCTTATCCAAGAAACTTTAATAGATTTATTTAGGAGGACTAACACAATGAACAAATCTGAATTAGTTGCAGCGATTGCTGAAAAGGCGGAAATGAGCAAAAAAGACGCTGAAAAAGCACTGAAAGCTTTCGAAGATGTTGTAACAGAAGAACTGGCAGCAAACGGCAAAGTACAGCTGGTAGGCTTCGGTACATTCGATGTAGCTGAAAGAGCAGCTCGCGAAGGCAGAAACCCTCAGACAGGCGAAGCAATGCCCATCCCCGCTTCCAAAGCACCCAGATTCAAAGCAGGTAAAGCTTTGAAAGATGCGATCAACAAATAATTTGATTTGATTGTTTTTGAAACGCTTTCTCGTCCTGAGAAAGCGTTTTTTTGAAAGAAAAAAAGAGGTGACGGAAAATGGCTTCCAGCAAAGGATATTTGCAGTTTTTACTGGATCAGCTTTCGAATCTGGAGGATATCGCATATCGCTCTATGATGGGGGAATATATTCTCTATTACAGAGGCAAGATTGCCGCTTATGTCTGCGATGATCGTCTGTTGGTAAAGCCTGTTCCTGTCGCCAGAGAATTGCTGCCCCATGCTCCCATGGAAGCACCCTATCCGGGGGCAAAGGAAATGCTGCTGGTGGAAGAAGTGGATGACAGAAGCTTTCTTCAGCATCTGTTGGTACAGATGGAACCGCAGCTGCCTGAGCAGAAAAAGAAAAAAACAGCAAAGGGGAAATGAACATGCGTATTGATAAATTCCTGAAGGTATCCCGTATCATCAAGCGCAGAACTGTAGCCAACGAAGCCTGCGACGCGGGACGTGTGTCCCTCAACGGCAAAGTGGTGAAAGCCGGCGCGGAAGTGAAGGTCGGCGATATCATCGAAATTCAGTTTGGCAATAACGTGACAAAGGTGGAAGTGCTGAATCTGCAGGAATCCACCAAAAAAGAAGATGCTGCCGGCATGTATCGCGCAGTGGAATAATGTCCCAAAACCTCTCATATACTGTAAAAACAGTATGGGGAGGTTTTTTTGTTGGGGGAAGAAAAAAGAAATTTGCGGCAGCATACCATTCGCATGACAGACAGAGAACGGATCGAGATTGGCGGCGTGACGGACGTACTGCGTTTTGATGAGGAAGGTGTGGCGGTGGATACATCCTGCGGACTGCTCATCATCAAAGGGGAAGGGCTCCATGTGGGGCGGCTGAATCTGGAAGAAGGAGAAGTGGCAGTGGAAGGGCGCATGGACGCACTGACCTACGCGGAAAATATGGGCGGCGGCAAACAATCTTTCTTTGCCAAGTTATTCCGCTGAAAGGAGGCAGGCAGGTGGACATTCAGGGACAAGGAAGTTTGTTTTTGTGCTGCCTGTTGCTGGGCGGTGGTATGGGGCTGGTTTATGACGGCATGCGTCTTACGCGGCGAATATTGCCCCATGGCGTCTGGGCGGTGCAGATAGAGGACGGCTTGTATTGGGCAGCAGTGGCTCTGGGCGTCTTTGAGGTGCTGCTCCGGGAAAACCATGGGGAAGTCCGCTTTTTTCTGCTGGTGGCTATCTTCGGCGGTATGGGGCTTTATGGAACCCTAGCCAGTCCCTTTGTGATGGCGGTGGGAGAAAAGGTGCTGAAAGTCATTGGAAGGCTTGCCATGTTATTGTTGACCATAATTTTTACGCCCTTTCGTCTGCTCTATCTTGCCTTTGGCAGACCGGCGCGGAATTTCGTCAGATTTTGCGGTGGAAAATCCAAAAAACACTTGCAATTATGTAAAGTATATGTGAAAATAAAAAAAGACACATTACGGCGGGATATTCGTTTTTTGCGTCGAAAACCTTAGGAAGGGTGACTGCCATGGAAAAAAGAGCCAGAAAGAAAAAATCCGGTGGATTGCTGATCCATCTTTTTTTGGTAGCTTTCTGCGTGTTTGTTGTGGCAGGGGTGTACTGGCAGTATCGGGAATATCGTCAGCTGAAAGTGGAATTGGCAGATGTGGAACAGCAGATTGCCGATGAACAGCAAAAGACATTGGATTTCCAGGCGAAAAAGGATTACTACAACAGCGACAGCTATATCGAACAGATCGCCAGAGAAAAACTGGGGCTGGTCAAGAGCAATGAAATTCTGTATATCAATCGCGAACAATAAAAGTTTTCAAAAAAAGACATTTTTTTGAAAAAAGGTATTGACAAACAGACAATATGACTATATAATGAACTAGTCGACTTGAGGCGGAGTAGCTCAGTTGGCTAGAGCATGCGGTTCATACCCGCAGTGTCGGGGGT
>CATZIM010000271.1 GCA_958420075.1 uncultured Clostridia bacterium
AGAGAAAATGGAAAATGGACAGCTGATGCTTCTCTTAACTTCCGCATGCTTGGTGGCAGAGTCAACAAAATGTTAGACAACAAAGATGAGTTGGAAAAAATGATCACCAAAAAAGAGGAGTCTTATGGGAAGGCTGCTTTTGATGCCAGCCAATCATCCTTTGAAGACGCAAAGCGTATGCTTTATCAATATCAGAACAAAGATACTCCGATGTTTGTAAGCATGGATGAATCTAATTCTGGATTTTTAGATATGAATAAAGTCATCCAGGAAATCCAGCATAGATTCTATGTGCAGCTTCGCAGCACCCAAGAAACCATTGCTGCGGAAAGACAGGAAATAGAAGATTTGAAGAATGATAAGGACTACCAGAAATTAGGGAGGAAAATCCAAGCCAACCTGAAAAAACATTCAGACAATTTGCAAAATATCGCTAAGGCGTCGGCAGGCAACAGCGGAACAAGTGCATCAACAAAAAGACGTAGAACAGCTACTGCTCTAACGCCAAGCGAAAAAATTATGAATGCTTATACTACTGGTGGTGGGAATCAAAAAGATTTTTATTCTTACCTGCGGAACAAATCCAAACAGGAAGCTGTTACAGTTGATTCCCTCATTGCTTACGAGGAAAATCGAAGAAAAGAACTGACACAAAAATCCGAAAATAGAATCCAGCAAATGAAAGAATTTGCAGCAGCGCAGAGTATTGCTGAAACAGATAAGACCAAAGGAAGCGTTCTGTTGAAGAAGTATAGAGAACTGGGAGGAAAAGCAGTCAATAAAGCATTGTTTACAGATATTTCCTCTTTGCTGAGATATGAACAGAGCAGACTTTTGGAAGGTCGTTCCCAATGGTTCAGCGGAGCAGCTGCGCGATATCATGAACACAAAGAACGCATAGATGAACTGGCAAAAAAATTCCCTGATATCGTACAAAATGGTTCGGATACGCCAAACACAAGCTTCTTTGACTACTACACGAAAACCCTTGGTGCGCGTGGGCTTCTCAACAGATTGGATATTTATTCCAATAGAGAACGCTTATTGGCTTATGAACGCAGTACTGCCCGAAAGAAACTCAGTGGTAAAGTAGACGGTAGGACTGCAATGCAAAATAGAGAAGAGCTTCGAAAACTGCTTTCCATGGAATCCAGAGATGCGAATGAGGAACAGAAGTGGCAGAAAATTATTCAAGAGACACTCAAGGGGCAAGAAGCAACCTATATGACTGCTACGAAAGAGGATTTTGTTCAGGCATTGTTAAAGAAACAAAAAGCCATGACTTTGAAACAGTCTGTCATGCAAGCTCAGAAAGATAGAAATAGCAAAAGTGGCAACTGGTTTTACGAAGCCATAAAAATAGATATCACCATTGATGATCTCATTGCTTATGAAAACAAATGTTTATCTATGATTGCAGATGCAAACAAGCGTCAGCCACATATTGATAGAAAAAACTTCCTCACAGGTGAAAAATCAAAAATAGAAGCAGAGCAGAAAAAAAATCCACAAAATGCGGAAAAATTGCTATATGACACCATTCAGGCTTATTTTGGAAAAGCTCATAAAACAGAAAATAATGTCGTCATTCCTTTTGATAAAGGAATTGGGTTCCAAAAAGATGTTCTGCAGCGCGTTAACAAAGAGGATGCTTCTGTTCAGAAATTGTTCAAAAGTAAGAATTGGACATCTGAAGAAACAGAAGACATGCAGAAGCTGAAAGAAGATACGTCATCTATATATGCTTTGGTACGCAGATATGGACTCAGAAAAGGAACAGCGATAGATCGCAAGGCAAATAAAGAGATCTTATCTGCTTACGTGCGGGAAAAAGGACCGAAAGAATATACGTTGGAAGATCTGGATAGATTTTATACTTATCAAATTCATGAAGCTACAAGAGCAAAACTTCGTTCATCTGAGAAAGCAGACCATACCACAATTCTTGAGACATTGGAGAGTATGACAGATTACCCTGCAATGCTGAAGAAATACAAGGAAATGGGGCGTGGTGCAAACTTCCTTAGCCATGAACAGGACGATGCGCCCAATTGGGTAACGCCCAATATGATTCTGGAATATGAAAGAAGTCGTATGCGTTCTCTGGAACAGAAACATTTGGATCGTATAGAGAATTTGCGGAATGCAGAAAGCGGAACTGCGGAAGAACAGAAACAAGCAATCAAAGAGTATGCAGAAAATTCCAAACGCTTTAACGCAAAAGGCAGTGATGAAAGTGTAAAAATTTCTTTGCAGGATATTATCAATTCGGAAATTGCACGCCAGGCAATGAAAATGTCTGTTCATGACCAAAGAATCGCACAGCTTCGTTCAACAGATCCTGAAATGACCGATGAAATGAAGATCAGCGCTTATGACGGCAATCGTTATGAACCTGCAAAAGAAGATGTCGATCGTATTTACAGCCAGTACGAACAAAAGATTGCATCGAATCCTGCTTCTATGGCAGAAGAACTAACTGCGTTTGAAACACAGGAAAAAGAAAATCAGGAAGAACGTCTGAAACAGTGGAAGAAATTAGAAACAGATATTTCTGATAGAATAATCATATTAGTGGAACAAGCTGAACAGTGTATGAAAGTTGTTCAGGACACAGAAAGTGCCATCAAAAATCCTGACGCTATTTTTGCAAGCGAAGCTAATACAAATGCTTATGTTACAAACGTATTGGATAAAACAAAAACAGACATACAGCAAGTACCTGAAATTCTCAAAAACAATGGTCAATGATGAATGCATATAGGAGGAAGAAACATGACGATACGAGATAGTTTTCTGGCATTTGCAGAGAAAAATCATCTGCCGGTGAAGGAAAGGCAGGAAAATGGTACAAGTATTTTTTCTTTCCAAATCAGCGGTGAAAAGGGGAAATACGGCGCTTATGCCATGTGCTTGGAAGATGAACGAATGCTGACATTCTTTGTAGATTGCAATATACGTGTAGAAGAATCCCAAAGAAATGCCATTAATACATATTTGATGGAACTGAATTATCAGCTGAAGATGGGTACATTCCAATTGGATCCAACCACAGGTGATATTACTGTTCGCGCATGTCAGTATATCTTTGGTGATGAAGCGGAACAAAAGTTTTTGGTTGAACGCGTCGTACTGCTTTGTGGTTTGATTGCAGACCACTATTGTCACGACATTATAAAACATCTTCCCGAATAATACCCATTCAAATTTACAAAACCAATACAGGTATATTGAATTTTCTGATAATACAGGATTCGATATACCTGTTTTTTTGTTTTTTTCAAAAA
>CATZIM010000272.1 GCA_958420075.1 uncultured Clostridia bacterium
GCAATATACCACAAAGAAAAAGCACCTATACAAGATGTATAGATGCTTTTTGCTATATCTGATTTTGTTATTCTGTTGTATCTGTTTTTTCTTCCTGCTTCGGCATGGATAATCTCCGCCGCCGTCTGAAATACAGCAGGTATCCAAAGCCCAAAAGGAAGATGCCGCCGCAGACAGCCAGAGCCGGTGCCGCATCCTGCCATGTAACACGGGACATGGCACCCATAGGGCCGCCGCCACGCTGCCCCTGCTCCCCACGCTGGGGCATATCTCCCATTTGCCCCGGAGCTTTCTGGGTTTGGTCATTTGCTTCTGCTGTATCAGCCTGTTCGGTTCCTTCCGTCATTTCTGGCGGCTGTTCCGCCATATCTCCCATTTGTCCCGGAGCTTTCTGGGTTTGGTCGTTTATTTCTGCTGTATCAGCCTGTTCGGTTCCTTCCGTCTTTTCCAGAGGCTGTCCTGCCATATTTCCCATTTCTCCCGGAACTCTTTGGGTTTGTTCATTTGCTTCTGCCGTATCGCTAGCATCCTGTTCCGTTGTTGCCGTTGTATCCTGCATTCCTTCAAAATCCTCACCAGGGCGTTTTCCACCGCCGCCTGCTGCTGCCGCTACAAAGGAGCTGGTGTTGAATGTAGGTTCGCCCCCTGCCAACTGGTTTTCAATGCTTTCTGCCATGGAAACAGCAAAATAAACCAGAGAATTCGGGTCTGTGGCATCGGCGGAAGATGCTTCCAGAAATTCGTCATAGGTAAAGAAAGCTGTGGCGTCTTTTTCCACATAAGGCGCGATCATTTCCGCTGTTTCGCTGACGATCTGGCTCATATAGGCTTCTGTGAAATAAGTTTCCGCGATTTCCGCCAGATAACTTTCATACTGAGTAAGAAGGGCATCCTGAGAAAGCAATGTATCCACCAAAGGCTTTTCGTTACTGCCGCCCATGCCGCCGCCCATACCTTCCGGACGTTCCATGTCTTCCGGCATCTCCATTTCCATATTCTCAGGGCGTTCTGCGCTCATGTCTTCCGGCATCTGTGCTGTCTGTTCTTCCCCAGCGTTTTCTCCTGCCGCTGTCTGTGGTTCTTCATTTTCCATGTCGCCTCGTCTTCCGCCGCCCATGCCCATGGACTGATTGGTCGGCTCATAAATATCCACTTCGCCGCTGCCAAAACCACCGAAAGAATAGTTATAATCCCAAGGCACAATGGTAAAACGTCCATCCTGTTCATAGAGATAGTAGTTGTGGGTGGTGTTGCCCAGATAACTGTCGTAATTTGCCAATGCAACATTTGCTGCCAGATAACGCAGCACTTCATCCACATCCAGCACATCTTCCAAGCCTTCTCCCGACTCCAGCGCCTTCATCAAATCCAGAATAGCAGAGCCGTCAGAAGTTTCTTCATTTGTTTTCAGCACCAGACCGGGATATTCTGACATGTCATCCCCACGGTATACCAAATCCGCGCCGGTACCATCTGGTTTATACAAATCTCCTGTGCTGTCCCCAAAGGTACGTTCCAGAAAGACTTCGTCGATGGGTTCCACTGCCAGATACAAGCCCCATTCTTCCCCGTTGATGGTGATATGGGTATAGCTGGTGGCAGGGACGGGAATGCCCATTTCACCCATAATGCGATAGGATATATATTCCCGCATATAGCTGGCATCCCCATAGTTGTTATTCAGATTCAGCTTTTTCAAGCCATAGTAATTTTCACCGTCATTAAAATAATCAAAATCGATCTTGAAACTGTAGCGGTCAGAATCGGAGGACGCTACCGAAGTCAGGGTGTTGTTGCCCTTTGTCCGCAGTGCCACATTGGACAGGGTTTCCCCATTGATGGTCACATCCACGGCGTAATAAGTTTCCTCCAGAGGATTTTCCACCAGATCCGCCCAATCTTCCTCGCTGATTTCAATATTGATCTCATTGACGACACCTTCCGCAAAAAGATTGTCCAGATAAGGATATTCCTTCGCTTCCGCGTCCTCTCGGGATGCGACGCCAAAGACCAGAAAGGCAAAAACCACCAAAGCAAGTCCAGACAGCAAGAGAAATTTATATTCCCGCAGTCCTTTCATTGGCTTCGCCTCCTTTTATGCCGCGTAGTTGCCGTCATAGCTTACCATAACCGCTGACTGCACCCCTGCCATACGGCTGATTTCGTTGACAAAAGCGCTTTCTCCGTTTTTGGGGCAGATTTCGAAAATCAGTTCTGTCCCCTGTCCGCCAGTGATAGTTTTGGACTTGAGGGTCATGCGTTTTACAACCTGCTGCACAAAGTTTGTGACTGCACTTTCGCCTTCCACGCTGTCCATACGGATGATAAGCAGGTAAGGGCTGTCTGCCTGCTGACGATTGGCAAATACCAGCAGGAAAATACCAATGATGGGGCATCCCAGAATTGCCAGGGGCAGCAAAGAAGCGCCGCAGAGGATGCCTTCCCCAATTGCCCAGAACAAAAATACCAAGTCCATAGGGTCTTTTACTGCCGTACGGAAA
Source organism: uncultured Clostridia bacterium (assembly GCA_958420075.1). Lineage (GTDB taxonomy): Bacteria > Bacillota > Clostridia > Lachnospirales > Anaerotignaceae > Anaerotignum. Next base: position 2,502 of record CATZIM010000272.1, read on the forward strand.
CGCACGATAGACAGGGCACCTACCATACCCAAAGACAATACAACGTTGCTGGTTACGCCTTGGATCACCAGACAGGTCACCAGCAGTATGGCAATGAGGGAAACATTGAAACTGCGGCTGTAAAGGACACCGCTGTATGTTTTCCGATATACAAAGTAAATAAATAAACCAATGAGGAATGCCGCTGCCAATGAAAGCAGGGTATCCGTCAGCGAAAAGCTGCTGAAGCTCTCCAAAAAGCTGCTCTTAAAAATGTCTTGAAATGTCATCTTCCGTTCTCTCCTATCTTGTTTTCATCGCTTGTATTTATGCTGCATGTTTCTGTTTCATGTCTTTTTTCTTTTTCTCGCTGCCCATCAGCACATAATGCGGCAGGCTGCATACTTGGAAAAAGCCTGTTCTTTTGTTTTTACCGTCAGTAAGGTACGGTTCACAATATCCGGCAAATAATCGTCGTATTTCACTTCCATGACCACCCTGTCTGGGGAAATGGCTGGAATGGACGGCAGATTTTCCGAGAAAAACAGCTGGGGCTGGTGGCATCCTCGAATCCGTCTGTCAAAAGTCACGCGAACATTTCCCGGTGCGTAAGTCAGTGCCTCCCTGTCATAGTCCACAATGACCATAGGGCGGTAAATACCCATTTGCATCCGCAGGTACAACTCTCTTACCAGTGCCCGTTCATCTTCTGCCATCCACCCAATGTCACCATCCAAAATACGCTGGGTTTCCTCTGCCGTCACACGGCACTGGGTCTTATTGCCTGCGTTGTAACGCTTACTCTT
>CATZIM010000273.1 GCA_958420075.1 uncultured Clostridia bacterium
GGCACAGTCCGCTGCTGTATCACACCATTTTGCACCTTTTTCCAGCAGAACTTCTGCTTTCTGTTTTGTTCTAGTATAAACGGAAACTTCGTATCCTTTTTTCATCAAATTAGATGCCATGGCGCATCCCATAACACCAATACCAATAAACCCAATTTTTTTCATAGAAAATCTCCTCCTATCAAATGCAAAAAGCGGCCTTCTATACAGAAGACCGCTCCATCTCAATATTTTTTGATCAGTTCTTTGATTTTTCCGATAAAAGCTTCTCTGTCTACATTTGTTACCACAAAAGCATTATGATCGTCAAACTGTTTATCGCTGTAAAGGTCTGTCACTGTTTTGCCAACAGTCAGAGGGCCCTTTGTTTCCACACGTACGCCAGCTTCTTCCGCTGTGAACATTTCGGGATAAACGGTATAAAGCACTGCCGCGGGATCGTGAAGTGCAACACCAGCTTTGCCCCAACCAATATATTTTTCCAAGCCTTTCTGCAGGACATCATGGAACAGCTGTGCCTGAGGAGTGCCAAATGCCGCAATCTCTTCCAGCTCTTCCTTAGTAGCAAAAGCCTTCATAGTCACATCCAGCCCACACATATGCACAGGAATACCGCTGCAGAACATCATATCTGCTGCTTCCGGGTCAACATAAATGTTGAACTCTGCCGCAGGAGTCACATTGCCGCCAATGGCAGCACCGCCCATGATGACAATCTTTTTGATGAGTTTAGGCAGTTCTTTATATTTTGCCAGAGCAATGCCCACATTGGTCATAGGACCAACAGCAATGAGCACCAGTTCCCCATTCAATTCTTTGGCGATACGATAAATGGCATCCCATGCTTTTTCTTCTGGCAAAACATCGTCAGGAATGGGAAGTTCTACACCGCCAAAACCATCTGCGCCATGGAATTCCGCTGCTGTATGCAGTTCACGGAACATAGGCTTATCTGCGCCGCGGTAAATGGGGAAATCCGCACCAATCACGCGGCGTACACGTTTTGCGTTGGCTGTTGTTTTATCCAGTCCAACATTTCCCGCTACAGTCGTTACTGCGCGAATATCCAATTCCGGCATCTGGCACGCCAGCAGCAGCGCTGCGGTATCGTCCACGCCGGGATCACAGTCAATGATTACAGGTATCCGATTCATGCTTTTCCCTCCCCATAAGTTGCGATTGCTTCTACCAACAAGTCTACAAATGCCTGACGGTCAATACCCATCAATACCTTTGCATTGGGTGCTTTTCCAAGAACACCGTTAAAGTCTGCCACTGTAGCGCCTTTACAGAAATCTCCGGCAGTTTCTACCTGCACATACAGATCCTGAGATTCCATGATTTCGGGACGCAGAAGCGCAGCTACTGCAACCGCATCATGTACGGGCGCACCTTCGTAGCCCAGGCTTCTATGGAACTGATAGAAGAATTCCAGCCAGTCTGCCACAATAACAGCTACATGGTTGCCAAGAGCACGAATCCGTTCAAAGTCTTCCGGGAAGATCATTGCTTTTTCTGTAACATCCAGACCTGCCATAATGATAGGAATACCGGATTCAAAGACAACGGCAGCCGCTTCCGGGTCAACCAGAATATTAAATTCTGCCGCAGGTGTCCAGTTACCATACTGCACACCACCGCCCATAAGAGAAATCCGTGCAATCTTTTCTTTCAGTTCAGGATATGCCATCAACAATGCAGCAACGTTTGTCAGGGGACCTGTGGGAACCAGAGTAATCGGTTCATCGCTTTCCTGAATGAGTTTTGCCATCAGTGTCACTGCGTCCATATCTTCCAGTTCAAAATCGGGTTCTGGCAATGCGGGGCCATCCAGACCGCTTTCCCCATGCACAGTAGGTGCGATAATGGGATCGGAAATCAGTGGTCTGAGCCGTCCCATAGCAGTAGGTACATGCAGATTGATCAATGTGCAGATACGCTGTGCATTATATGTTGTTTTTTCAATGGTCTGATTACCGCATACAGATGTAACACCACGGATATCCAGCATAGGGCTTCCTTTTGCAAGAACCCATGCGATTGCGTCATCATGTCCCGGATCGCCATCCAGAATAATGGGAATTCTTTTCATAATTTTTCCTCCACAAATATTTTTTTCTTTTGAAAAAGCCGGAGCGTAAAACGTTCCGACTTTTTCCAGAAACAATGTCATTTCAAATTATTTTGCTTCTGCATTTTTATTTTTTCCGTTATTTTTCACACGTTTTACACGTCTTACCTGTGTTGCCGCATACAGGATCAAACCAATGATGGTCGCCACATAAGGAATTGCGGATACCAGGAAAGAAGAGAAGCCCTGCATACCTTCCATCTTATTGCCAAGAGCGCTGGCAAAACCGAAGAACAGGGATGCAAACATGGTGCCAAGAGGTTCCCCTTGACCCATAGCCTGTGCAGCCAGAGCGATGAAACCACGACCAGCAACGATACCAGTATTCCAGCTCTGAGAGTAGTACATGGACATGTAAGCGCCGCCCAGACCGGACAGAGCACCGGAGATACCCAGTGCGATATACTGGATTTTCAATACGCTGATACCAACGCTGTCTGCCGCATTGGAGTTTTCACCTACGGCACGAATCTGCAGGCCAATAGCTGTTTTATACAGCAGCACCCAAACCAGGAAAACCAGAATGAATGCCACATAAGTCAAAATGGAGTGACCAGAGAAAATGGGGCCCAAAACAGGAATGCTTTCCAAAATAGGAATATCAATCTTAGGTGTCAGCATACCGGGTGTTGTCAGGCTGGCTGTGTTCCCTTTCAGACCTGTGAACAAGTACAGAAGGAAAATGGTACCGCCTGAACCAACCAAGTTAATGGCGATCCCGGCAAGGATAATATCTGTTTTCAATTTCAAAGCAAAGATACCAATGATCAATGCCAGAATAATACCTACCACAACTGCACCAATGACACCTACCCACCAATAGCTTGTCCAATAAGCGAACAATACGCCGAACAGTGCGGAGATCATCATAATACCTTCCAAACCGATGTTAGTAACACCAGCTTTTTCTGCTACTACTGCCGCAAGAGCTGCAAACAGAATGGGAGATGTGATACGGATGATAGAGTAACCAAAGCTTGTTGTGAAAATCATACTAAAAATCTGTTCCAACATTATGCGTTACCCCCTTCCACTGCTGCTTCCTGCTGTTTCTTAGCAAGTTCTTCTTTTGTTTCTTTAACAACCATCTTCTGTCTTGTCTTGGACATGAACTGTTCAGCTGCGAAGAACAGGAAGATAACTGCCTGGAT
>CATZIM010000274.1 GCA_958420075.1 uncultured Clostridia bacterium
GAATAATAGAAAAGGGACCTCAAAGGTTTCATATTCTCTTACAAAGATGGATGTAGATTTTAAAGAGAAAAGCTTGCAGGTTGTAAAAACAAAAGGAAAAAATGAGGAAAAAACAGAAATTCTTTACGAGAATATCTGTGGGACAGAATGTTTTACAAGAATTTCGCCTCTGTATATGCCGCTTGTGATTATTATTTTATTGCTTCTGGCGTACATGATGGTGTCAGGTGCAGCGGGAGCAGGCGGTACTTTAGCCATTCTTGCGTTGTTTATTTTTATGTGTTGGAACTTTTCCTTTCAGATTTGCCATTTTGATTTGGTGATTACGGAGAAGAATGGAAAGCATACAGTAATTTCCTGCAAAAAACAAAAAATACTGATGGAAATCATGGATATGGTACAGGCACAGGCAGGGCTGATTTCTCCGGAAAATATAAAGAAAGCTTCAGTTTTGACAAAAAAAGAAGTGTATTATGGCAATCAATTTCGTTCTTGTGAGCGTAGATCGAAGTGCAGTTTTCATTGGGTTGCGTTCTTTTTCGGCCCCTTTTTCTGTTTTTATCGGAGCGGTGGAAAACTGTTTCGAGAGTTTTTCCAAACATTCTTTGTCCTTTTGGCAGTTACAGCACTGGGATTCTCTTTTAGTTTGGAAGCTTTTGCAAGTACATTGGTAGGTGGATTGATACCATGGCTGACCATTTGTTGGATTTGGTTTGGCATCTTATCAATTTATGGCTTGTATTGCGCCATTCGTTGTGGGAAAGAGTTTAACTGCTATTACTTTCATCATTGCACTATGTTGGCAGGACTGGAAGAATCCAATCAAACATATCATGAAGCATCTTGGAAGAAAGCGATTTTATCTGTGATCCTATATGGGGTTTTTATTGGCGTTCTTGTGGCAGTATTCTCAACAGGGATTAGCAATGCTATGTTCGTTGGCTGAATTGTCTTAGTAATCCAGCCATATGGTATGTTTCAAATATAGATGGAAGTTATAGCAAAAGGAAAATAAAATACATAAAACAGTATTTTCGTTGTTTTTGGTGTAAAGAGATCAGCTTCAAAGTAGGTTGCAATAACCGAAATGAAGCTTTCTTTTTCCTCAAAATTACTGCATGAAGAGGAGAAATAACGGTGGTGCATATCAAAGAATTGGTGTAAAAGAAAATAATGATCTGAATAAGTACTTATATGGTTTCAAGAAAAGAACAGTATTTAAAATGGCTCGTAAGAGTCTTTGAATTAAACATTAATATCCAGAAATTTGCGGCGTCAATAGAATGATAGAATTATCAGATTTCAATATATATAGGTTCTGAAGGAATGGTATTTTTACAGAGGGTATAATTACGAAGCGATAGAGAGAAATGCCACCATTGGATGAAAAAATCAATCAGTTCTATATGGTTTCATTCTTTTTCTTTTATTTTCGTGGAAAAATTGCTATACTGTTTCTATGCAAAAGCCAGAAAGGCAATCCTATTGGTTTACAAAAGAAAAAAGGAGGGAGCATCATGTCATCTTATCGGGTGGAACATGATTCTATGGGGCAGATACAAGTGCCTGCAGACGTATATTGGGGAGCGCAGACACAGCGCAGTTATGAAAATTTTAAGATTGGTACAGAAAAAATGCCGTCAGAAATCATTCGTGCCTTTGCAATTTTAAAAAAAGCTGCGGCTATGGCAAATTTTAAAATCGGCAAATTGGATCAGAAGCGTTGTGATTATATCGGGCAGGTTTGTGATGAGATTCTGGCAGGAAAACAGGATGGACAATTTCCTTTGGTGGTATGGCAGACAGGAAGCGGTACCCAATCCAACATGAATCTCAATGAAGTGATTGCAAATCGTGGGAATGAAATGGCTGGAGAAAAACTCCTCCATCCTAACGATCATGTCAATATGTCACAAAGCTCTAATGATACATTTCCAACAGCCATGCACATTGCGGCATATCTGGAAATCAAGCAGAAATTGTTGCCTGCTGTTCAGCGGATGATTGAGCAGCTGTCCTCTCTGGAGGAAAAAAACCAGCAGGTTATTAAAACAGGACGAACTCACCTGCAGGATGCCACACCGATTACCTTTGGTCAGGAAATCAGTGGATGGCGCGCAATGCTGGAAAAAGGTTATCATATGCTGGAAGTATCCCTGCCAGGCTTATCAGAGTTAGCTTTAGGTGGCACAGCGGTAGGGACAGGGCTGAATGCGCCGGCAGGTTTTGGTGAAGCGGCAGCTGAAGCGGTTAGCAGTTTGACAGGAGAACATTTTATCACGGCACCCAATAAATTTCATTCTCTTACTGCTAAGGATGAATTGGTTTTTGCCCATGGCGCGTTAAAAGCTCTGGCGGCAAATTTGATGAAAATTGCTAATGATATCCGTTGGCTTGCTAGCGGCCCGCGCTGTGGTTTGGGAGAAATTCATATTCCGGAAAATGAACCGGGAAGCTCTATTATGCCAGGCAAGGTTAACCCTACACAGTGCGAAGCTGTTACTATGGTTGCGGTGCAGGTTATGGCAAATGACACAGCCATTGGAATTTGTGCTTCTCAGGGGAATTTTGAGTTGAATGTCTATATGCCTGTCTGCATCTATAACTTTTTGCAGTCTGTGCGGCTTTTGACAGATGTGCTGGATTCCTTCCGCATTCACTGTGTAGCAGGAATTGAAGTCAATGAAGATAAAATGAAAGACAATTTACAACGGTCTTTGATGCTGGTTACAGCATTGAATCCGTACATCGGCTACGAAAATGCTGCCAAAACGGCAAAGAAAGCCTATGCGGAAAATATCTCTCTGAAAGAGGCTTGTGTTTCTCTTGGATTTTTAACAGAGGAACAGTTTGACGAGATACTTCGTCCAGAAAAAATGGTTTAATCAGAGGAAAAGAGGGATTGAAATGACTTTAGAAGAAAAAGCGTTACAGCTTCATTATGAAATGCAAGGGAAAATTGAAGTGGTATCCAGAAAACCTGTTTGTACCAGAGAAGATTTGTCCCTATTATATACGCCTGGTGTGGCTGAACCATGCCGTGTTATTGCAAAGGATGAATCTGAATCCTATCGTTTGACTAGACGTTCCAATTTGGTTGCTGTCATTACAGATGGAACGGCAGTTTTAGGTCTTGGTGACATCGGACCTGTTGCAGGCATGCCTGTAATGGAAGGAAAATGTGTGTTGTTTAAGGAATTTGGCGGGGTGGATGCTTTCCCTATCTGTGTGGATTCAAAAGATGTAGACACCATTGTCCAGA
>CATZIM010000275.1 GCA_958420075.1 uncultured Clostridia bacterium
TTACCCGAGAGACAAAATGTATTATAATAAAACGATGCAGTAGAGTAAAAAACAAAAAAGGAGGATACCAATGCAAAGAGGCTCCTCGGGAAATAAAACCAGAAAAAAGAAAAAGCGTCCCAATGGACCGCCGCAAGGACGAGCCCAAAGGGATAATGTATATGAGTTAAACCGCATCCGGCAAAAAAGAGAAAGTGAAAATCGTTATTATGGACGAACACAGCCTCAGCCGGTACCGCGGGTGCATCAAAGACCTGTGCAGCCGAAAAAAGCACAGCATAGAACAGCGCAGCCGAAAAAACCATCCAAAGCAACAGTGAAGCGCCGCAGAAATTATGCGGGACGTATCCTGCCGCTGTTTGTCTTTGGCGTGATTTCCCTGTACTTAGTGGCACAGCTGATGATGATGGCAGTCAAAAAACCGGAAACCAATGTGGAAACAGTGACTTACGGCACCATTGACACACCGGTGAGCAGACAGGGTATCATTGTGCGTGATGAATACGTGGTCAAGAGCGACCGTGCAGGAACACCATTTTATGAATATTCGGAAGGGGATTATGTTTCCAAATCTGCTGTCGTATGTCAGGTAAAAGACACTGCGTCTACAGATGTGCTGGAAGAAAAACTCCAATCCATTGATAAAGATATTCTGGAAACACAAAAAAGCCGCAGTGATTTGTCAGCCTTTTCTGAGGATATTACGCGCATAGAAAATAATATGGCAAATACCGTGGAAATGTTTGGCAGCAGATCCATGAAAACAGATGCTTCCTATTTATATTCCATGCGGACACAGCTTGACAGCTACATGCTGCAGCGAAATGAGATCTGGCTGTCAGAAGATGTGGAAAGTCTTTCTCAGCTCAGCGAAGAACGCAGCTCTTATGAACAGCAGCTGTCTCAGAGCATGAGTTCTGTAACGGCACCGGAAAGCGGCGTTGTGGCATTTAGCTATGACGGTCTGGAAGAAACCCTGACACCGGATGCTTTGGATGAAATTACCGTTGGTCAGCTCAGCGGCAGTGAAAAAATGACTTATATTTCCAAAGTCAATAACGTAGAAGAAGGAGATCCGCTGTTCCGTATTGTCAGAAGCAATCAGTGGTATATCGTATCGAATTTCCCGGCTAACGAAGTGCTGGATTGGGAAGTTGGCAATACCAAAAAACTGAATTTGATTGGCGAGGATACGACAACAGAGGTGTCTGCAACCATTCGTTCCATCACACCAGGTGAGTCGGAAACAAAGGTGGTTTTCTCCTGCTTTACATATATGGATGAATTTATGGACAGCCGTACCATTTCTTTCAGTTTGGAAAGTGAAACAGTGGAAGGGCTGAAGATCCCCAATAATGCTATCGTTGAAAAATCTCTGCTGAAGATTCCTCTGGATTGCCTAACAGAAAGTGGAGGCAATCAGGGCGTATTGCTGGTCAATGGAGATAATTCCAAGTTTATTGCAACGACCATCATCAGCAGTGATGATTCTTATGCATATCTGGCACAGTCGGACCAGACGCTGAAGCTGGGAGATGTCATTTTGCAGGGAACTGGAGAAAATGCTGGACAATATACCGTGGCAGAAGTGGAAACCATGCCTGGCGTATATGTAGCAAACAGCTCCATGGCAAAATTTGTGCCCATCACCATTCTGGAACAGAATCAGGAATATGCTATCGTAAAATCCAACAGCAGTTATGGTCTTCAAGTATATGACACCATCGTATCTGATGCGAAAAATATTACAGAAGGACAATCCATTTATTGATAAAAAGGAGATGCACAAAATGGGAACCATACAGCAAAATATTGCAGAAGTAGAAAAACGGGTGGCTGATGCTGCTGCCCGTGCAGGCAGAAAACCAGAAGATGTTCTTCTGCTGGCAGTCAGCAAGACAAAGCCAGTAGAACTTATAAAAGAAGCCGTTGCCTGCGGACTGACTTCTTTGGGTGAAAATAAAGTACAGGAAATCATGGAGAAATATGAACCTATGGGTCCTGATGTTCATTGGCATTTAATTGGACATTTACAGACAAATAAGGTAAAATATATCATTGACAAGGTAGACATGATTCATTCTGTGGAAAGTCTGCGTCTGGCGGAAGAGATCAATAAGCGCGCGGCAGCCAAAAATCTTGTGATGGATGTTCTGGTGGAAGTCAATATGGCTGATGAAGAAAGCAAATTTGGCGTAAAACCGGAAGAAGTAGAGGCGTTTTTGCATGATCTGTCACAGCTTCCCAACATTCGTGTCAGAGGGTTGATGACAGTAGCGCCTTTTGTAGAAAATCCTGAAGAAAATAGGGTATATTTCCGTAAAATGCGAGAATTACTGGTTGACATGAACGGCAAAAAAATTGATAATATAAACATGGATACGCTTTCCATGGGGATGACTGGTGACTATGAAGTAGCCATTGAAGAGGGTGCAACCATTGTCAGAGTGGGCACCGGTATTTTTGGTGAAAGATTCTACCCCAACAAGGCTTAAGCAAGAAAAGAAATCTAGGAGGATAAGAAAGTGGCAAAGTTTATTAATAAAATGAAAGATTTGATGTTTGGTGAATACGAAGACGATGAAGATTACTATGAAGATGATTATGAATATGAAGCTCCTGCCAGAGAGGCAGCGCCTGTAAGCAACAACTATGGTCTTCGTGACGTCAGCCGCGAATCCGATTACAGCACCACATCTGCGCCTCGCAAAACAACAAGAAACAATCCGCAGGTTTACAGCATCAACACAAACGTTCAGATGCAGGTAGTGATCATCAAACCGGAATGTTATGAGGATGCACAGGAAATTTGTGATCAGATCAAGACCAAAAAACCTGTTGTGGTAAATCTGGAAAAAGTAGAATACCCTGTTGCACAGAGAATCATGGACTTTTTGAGTGGTACCTGCTACTCTCTGGAAGGTTCCATTCAGCGTGTAGCAAATAACATTTTTGTCATTGCTCCTGAAAATGTAGATATCAGCGGCGATTTCAAGGAAGAACTGAAAACAAAAGGCGTGATTCTTCCCTGGATGAGCAGTGGCAGATAAGGAAGGAAGAATCATTTGACGAGTTTACAAGTATTGTTTATAGAAGCCATTGATGTTTTTTTCAATGTCATTGAATGGCTGATTTTTATTCGGATTTTATTATCCTGGATTCCCATGTTTGGATACAACAATCCATTGGGACGCCTCATTTACAATCTGACAGAACCCATTTTGGGACCTTGTCGCAGTATGTTGGAAAAATCTCCATTG
>CATZIM010000276.1 GCA_958420075.1 uncultured Clostridia bacterium
TTTTACCTGTTTCATCTGCTCGTAGCCTACGCCATATTTTTCCAAAGTACCCGCTTTGAAGTTAGAGCAAACAATGTCCGCATCTTTAATTAAATCATAAATGATTTTCTGTCCTTCTTTGCTTTTGATGTCCAATGTAATGCTTTTTTTACCTCTGTTAAATGAAGCATAGTAAGCACTGTAATCATTTTTAAATGGGCCCCATGTTCTTGCCTGATCACCGCCGTCAACACGCTCAATTTTAATGACTTCCGCACCATAATCCGCTAAAAATAATGAGCAGAAAGGGCCAGCATATGCATGTGTGAAGTCAACCACTTTTACTCCGTCTAAAAATCCCATATGATACAACTCCTTTTAGATTACTTTTTTGTCTTGCAGTGTCTGAATTTCTTCCTTTGTCATACCAATTGTTTCCATACAAGCATTGGTATCTTTTCCAAGAGCTGGCGCATCAGCAAATGTTTTTGCTTTGGTATCGCCCAATACAAAAGGTATGGAAGGATAATGAAGCGTACCATATTTTTCACTGTTTACGGAAATCATATATCCGTTTTCCAATGTGTTTGGCAAATCTGTAATTTCAGGGATTGTCAACACCGCGCAGCATGGAATGCCTTGTGTCCTGCATTTATTTTCTACTTCTGTTTTTGTATAAACAGACAGCCGCTTTGCCAGAATCGGGCGAAGAACGTCCATATAGTCTGTTCTTCTGCCTTCATTATCAATAAATCTGGGATCTTCTTTTAAATCCCCTAACTCCAGTACATCACAGAATTTTTCCCATTGGTTCTGTGTTGCTACGCCCACTGCCACATAACCATCGGATGTTTCAAATGTGTCATAAGGTGCACAGGAAGGGTCAAAATTTCCTTTTCTTTTATGTACTTCTCCCACAGTAGAATAAGCAGCCGGTGCTGCTTCAATGCAGGAATAGATGGAATCCAGCAGTGCGATATCTACTTTCTGACCAATGCCTCTGATATTCTTATCGATAAGAGCCATAACGATACCTGTTGCGAAATATGCGGCACTGTAATGTTCCGCAATGGACGGCGCAGATTGAACAGGGTATTCATTATGCACACCTGTCATATCCATAGCAACACCTTTTGCTTGCGCTGTGAGAGAGCTGGCAGGCTTATTCTTATAAGGGCCTGTTTCACCATAATAAGAATAAGAAGCATAAATAATATCGGGTTTGATTGCTTTCAACTCCTCATACCCAAGCCCCAATGAGTCCATATAGCCCGCTTCTGTGCCTACACAGATGACATCATAGAAAGGAAGCAACTTTTTCAAAATTTCTGCCCCTTCTGCTGTGGTAATATCCAGTGTGATACTCTTTTTCCCACTATTCAGGTAATTAAAATACAGGCTATCGCCATTTTGCACAGGCTCCCAACTTCTTGCCTTGTCCCCGCCACTTGGTCGTTCCACCTTTGTTACTTCCGCGCCATAAGCCGAAAGATACAGTGTTGCCAGACTGATGGTTAATTTTTCGGATAAATCCAGAATCTTGATGTTTTCTAGTGCATTCATGGTCACAACTCCTTTTGATTTCTTTATCCATTTATAAAGCAAAATCTGTGCCAAATTCAAAAATGCCGAAAAATCAGGAAATTTATCCAGAAAAAAACAAGATTATTCAAACTTGAATAATCTTGTTTTTAATTGTTATTCTATTCAGAATAATTTATTCATAATAGAATAATTCTGTTTTTGCAATCTTTTATATAATGTCTTGAGTATTCCTCCTAAGAAAAAATACATACGTAAAAAGGCTGAAACGTGACTAGAATACACGACCGCTGGTCGCGGATAAGGACTGATAGATATTTATTTTTCTATATGTCTATTTTATCATGTCCTCAGGATGTTGTAAATGGATTCCTGTAAAATAAATCACTTCATTCTATACTTTTCAAGGAGTTCCTCATCTAATTCCACACCAAGTCCAATGCAATCAGGAACTTTCACATATCCATTTTCAAAGGGAATCAGGTTCTTCACCAGTTTCCGGAACAGTGGGCTATTGGACTGTGAATATTCCATAAGGTCACAGCTTTCTGTTGCTGCTAAAAATTGTACTGTAGCAGAAAGCAATATGCCTGTACTGAATCCATGAGGAATGAGTTTTGTGCCATGAAGCTGTGATAAGTCATAAATCTTCCTCATTTCACTGATGCCGCCGCATCTGCACAATATCTACTTTTGACCGATTCAGAAATTCCTGAAATTCGTAGCGTGTTGTGAGAGATTCTCCGCCTGAAATTTTCGCACTTGTAATGCCAGACAATTTCGCATAACCATCCAAGTCATCAGCCAAAACAGGTTCTTCCACCCAATTCAAATTATACTTTTCCAAACGCTTCATCATATAAGCAGAGTGTCCATAGGTTCTCCATTTAGAAGCCAGGTCGATTTGCAGTTCAAATCCTTCGCCCAATTCTTCTCGAACAGCTTTTACAATAGCTTCATCCAAATCAGAATTATCCCCAAACACACCACCGCCAAATTTCAGACTGGTAAATCCTTGTTTTTTCAAGTCTGCTGCTATTTTTGCGCTTTCTTCCGGTGTGTCCGCAGGAATGAATGTACCATAAGCACGTATTTTTTCCCTGTACTTTCCACCCAAAAGAATATGTATAGGAACCTGATAATACTGGGACGCAATGTCCCATAAAGCAATATCAATGGCACTCATGGCATGGATACCCAGCCCCCTTCTGCCATTATAGTTAGATGCCCAGTACATCTTGTCCCATAATTTCTGTATCTCCAGTGGATTTTCACCAAGAATCAATCTCTTTAAACCACCACAGTATAAATTGGATTCCGGAGCATCCACCATAGCTTTTGCTACCAAAGGAGATGTATCACTTTCACCCCAGCCAACAATACCAGTATCCGTTGTGATCTTCACCAAAAAGGCATCATCTCCCCATTCACAAGGTGCATCTATTGCGGGGACACGCAAACAAATGGCTTCTACATCTTTGATAATCATATGATTGCTCCTTTCTACGACAGCAACATCCAACGGGCTGCGCTTTTGTCGTTATTTTTCTGTCTTTGTAATATATTTTTGGATCAGTCGATTTGCTTTTGTCTGGCTGATCTGCAAACATTCTGCCATCTTCCGGCTGCTCTTGCAGTGGGCAAAGGCTTCTGTGACAATTTTCTTTTCGTATTCCTCCACAGCTTCATCTAAGGACATTTTCTGAGAAAGGACTGCGCAGCCAGTACCTTTT
>CATZIM010000277.1 GCA_958420075.1 uncultured Clostridia bacterium
TTTCATTCGATCTCACCGCGTCTTTATGAATTTATATTTTTGCGCCCCTTATTACATACTGGGCAGCGCGATCATGGTTTGCAGATCTTTTTTCAGCTGCTTGGGCAGGCGTTTGATCACAACAGTGTAAGACGCTTCATCATACCCAGCTTTATCCGCCGTCAGTGTCACATAGTTATAACCCATTTCCAGTCCAACGGTAGCTGCGAAGATTCCCATGGAACCTACAGTCACTTCCTGTGCGCTTACAACGCTCATATCCCCGTTGGCGTCTTTACAGCTGACAGATACGGAAACCTTTGTATTGGGTTTCGCTTCGCCGTAAATGGTGCGGCTGCTGTCAAATGTAGATTCTGTTTCTTCCTGGTACAGGTCGATACCGCTGCTGACAGTGATGGGAGTTACCTCTGCGGCAAATGCACTGACGGGAGAAAAGCACAGAAGTCCTGCCAAAACCAAGCCAAACAATCTTTTTTTCATCTCCGTCACCTCCTTACCGTCATTTTCATAATTTTCACTGCCATTATTATACAGCAAGAATATTACAGTTCTGTTACAGTGCCCTTACAGTTTTTTAACACCTGATTTTTCCAGTTACTGCGGTGTCGTTTCGGGAAAAATCCTGTCATTCTGTAGGGCCGCCTGCTTTGAATTCGTGTTCATATTCCAGTTCCGGCCGTTCTTTGGGGAACCACATGGTCATGGTAGTGCCTTTGCCGTATTCACTTTCTGCCGTCAGGCGACCCTTATGGCTTTCCATGATTTCCTTAGCAATGGCAAGGCCCAGACCAGTGCCGCCCATGGCACGGCTTCTGGCTTTATCTACACGATAGAAACGCTCGAAAATACGGGGCAGGTCTTCTCTGGTGATACCCATACCCGTATCCTTGACGGAAATCTTGTAATATTTCTCGTCCTCCGTAATGAAGATACGGATTTTTGCCTGCTCTAAGCTGTATTTGATAGCGTTTGTCACAATGTTATTGACTACCTGACCCACACGATCTCTGTCGCCGTAAATGATGACAGGATGGTCGCAAGGCTCAAAGGTCAGTTCCTGATGTTTCGCTTCCGCATGAATCTTGCTCTGGCGAACGGTAGTCATGAGGAATTCGTTCATTTCGATTTCCGTAATATTCAGGCGCACCTGCTTGTTGTCAAAACGGGAAAGCTGCAGCAGATCCCGTACCAGGAACGCCATACGGTCGGATTCGCTGTCGATGATGGACAGAAATTCCATAGCTGTTTCCCTGTCGTCCAGTGCCCCTTCCATAAGGGTTTCCGTATAGCTTTTGACCGTGGTCAAAGGCGTACGCAGTTCGTGGGAAACGTTTGCCACAAATTCTTTCCGCATATCGTCCAGTTTTTTCTGTTCTGTAACGTCCTGCAGTACCACCACAACGCCTTCCATTTCTTTTTTCGGGTTGTAGTGAGGAGAGAATGTGGCATGAATAAACTGCTTATCCACAGGGAATGTGACTGCCTTGGAAAGCTCATCCCCCATATCCAGATAAACGCCGGTGCTGATGTCAAAGGCACGGATAAAATGTGAAAAGTCCATATCCATCTTATCCACCTTCAGCATTTCCTCTGCCGCTGTATTGGCAAGCATCAGCTCAC
The DNA here is from genome assembly GCA_958420075.1 of uncultured Clostridia bacterium. Lineage (GTDB taxonomy): Bacteria > Bacillota > Clostridia > Lachnospirales > Anaerotignaceae > Anaerotignum. The sequence goes on from CATZIM010000277.1 coordinate 1,621, forward strand.
CATCCTTGGCAAAGGAAATAACACCGTCACTCATGTTATGCAAAATGATTTCCATACGGTTTTTCTCTTTGGAGATTTCCGACATGGTCTTTCTCAGTTCCGCCGCCATGTAGTTGAAACTGCTGGTAAGCTGACCGATTTCGTCATTGCTGCGGACTTTCAGACTCTGATTCAGCTTCCCTTCCGCCATGTTCTTCGCCCCTCTGGTCAGCGCCAGAATAGGCCCTGTCAATGTCTGCGCAAAGACATACCCCATGATAGCCGCCAGAAACAGAGCAATGGATACTGCCACAATGATGATTTTTGTGGTTTCGTTGAGGCTGCTCTGCATATCGCTGGCATCCAGACGGGTATACACGATATACTCCACATTGCCGTTTTCGTCCATCACAGGCAGTGCATAGCTCATCCATTCCTTCAGCAGACCAAAGGAGTCTGTACTTTTCTTGCCGGAGGAGAATGTGGCTGTGCCGTTCATGCCGGAAATGACTGCCTGATCTGTGTACTGGGTAAAAGGCGCTTTGGGTGAAGTAGTAGACGCAATGGTTTCCCCTTCCGCATTCAGCACATTCCCCTGGATACCCATGGCATTGGTCACTGTTGCCTGCAAGTCTTCCTGGAAGCTGTCCGCATCCCCTGCGTCAATGACCTGTTCCACGATCTTTTCCGCATAGATCTCCAGCTGCTGTCTTGATTTATTTATTTCGATATTTCTGAGGCTCAGCAGGATATAGGTCCCGCTGACGATCATCACAATGAGTACCAGCCCCAGATACATCGCGATCAATTTCCATTTTATGCTGCGCAATGATCCCACTCCGTTTTAATCACAATCAAAATAATAACCAACACCCCGTTTGGTCAGGATATAGGCAGGTTTACCGGGATCGTCCTCAATTTTTTCCCGCAGACGGCGCACAGTCACGTCAACGGTACGAACATCCCCGAAATACTCATAACCCCATACCTTCTCCAACAGAGTTTCTCTGGAAAATACCTGTCCTTTCTGCTGTGCCAAAAACTTCAAAAGCTCAAATTCACGCAGTGTCAGGTCGATGGTCTTGCCATCCTTTTTCACTTCATAGCGGTCAAGATTCAAAGACAGCTTCCCGTAAGGAGATGCTTTCTCGTCAGATACCGTCATGCCTGCCGCTTCCTGAAGGGCAGCCACTTTCCGCAGGTTTGCTTTCACCCGCGCCATCAGTTCCCGCACGCCAAAAGGCTTTGTTACATAATCGTCTGCACCCATTTCCAGCCCCAGTACCTTGTCCACTTCTTCGGCTCTGGCTGTGAGCATAATGATAGGTGTATGTTTTTTCTCTCTGATTTTACGGCAAGCCTCATACCCGTCCATTTTGGGCATCATGATATCCAGCAGAATCAGATCGGGATTTTCCTCAAAAGTCTTTCTGACCCCTTCTTCCCCATCGGATGCCGTAATGACCTGATACCCCTCTTTTTTCAGGTTAAAGGCAATAATATCTACAATATTTTTTTCGTCGTCTACAATCAAAACTTTTCTGTCCATAGCTTCGATTCCCCCTTCAGAATCAAAATTTTCCCTTTCAAAAAATTATACTAAATTTTGAAGAAAATGTAAACCAATCCTCTTTTTTGAACGAAAGATACGG
>CATZIM010000278.1 GCA_958420075.1 uncultured Clostridia bacterium
GCCAAAATCCTTTGTCATGATAAGGATTTTGGCTTTCTTTGTTTTCTTATGAAGACGCCCCTAAACCTCTGTTAATTGAGATTTCATGCCTTTTTTGTTTAATACATGCGGATATAAGCGTCACGTTCTGCGCCTACGGAAACGTACCGGATGGAGCATCCAGTCATTTCTTCCAGCAGCTGAATGTAGTCCAGTGCTTCTTTGGGCAGTTCTTCTTTTGTTCTGCATTTGCTGATGTCACAGTGCCAGCCTTTTACCCTACGAATCACAGGTTTTGCTTCGGGCAGAATTGCGGCATAAGGGAATTCATTAATGATTTCGCCGTTGAGTTCGTACTGAGCGCAGATGGGGATTTCTTCCAGATAGGAAAGGACATCCAGTTTTGTCAAAGCAATTTCTGTGCAGCCCTGTACGCGGATACCGTAGCGAGATGCCACTGCGTCAAAGGGGCCTACACGACGGGGACGACCTGTTGCTGCGCCGTATTCGCCGCCAGCTTCACGGAGTTCTTCCGCTTCTTTGCCGAAGGATTCACAGGTGAAGGGACCTTCGCCTACACAGCTGGAGTATGCTTTCATAATACCTACTACCTGATCCAGTTTATGGTTGGGTACGCCTGCGCCAATGGGAGCGTAAGCCGCAATGGTAGAGGAGGAAGAGGTGAAAGGATAGATACCAAAGTCAATGTCACGCAGTGCGCCTAACTGTGCTTCAAACATGATCTTTTTGCCTTCCTTTGCAGCCTGATCCAGATACAAGCTTGTGTCAATGATATAATCTGCAAATTCAGCAGCGTAAGTATCCAGCCATTTTGTCATCTCAGCCAGTTCTACAGGGGCTGCATGATAAACGTTTTCAATAATCAGATTTTTGTATTCCAAAACATGTTTCAGTGTATCGTGATAGATGGCAGGGTATTTCAAATCGCCCATGCGCAGACATTTTTTCATGTATTTGTCGCCGTATACGGGAGAAATGCCACGGCGAGTAGAGCCGTATTTTGCATCACCCAGACGATCTTCTTCCAAACAGTCCAGCATAACGTGATAAGGCATGCAGATGACTGCCTTGTCACTGATTTTCAGATTTTCAGGTGTGATGGATACACCAGCTTCCCGCAGACGGGAAATTTCCTTGTGCAGGTGTTCCAAGTCGATAACCATACCGTTGCCCATAACATTGACTACGTCACTGCGCAGAATGCCGGAAGGCAGCAGATTCAGTACAAATTTGCCACGATCATTGATAACAGTATGTCCTGCGTTGTTGCCGCCCTGATAACGGCAAACGATGTCATATTCCTGAGAAAGCAAGTCTACCATACGGCCTTTGCCTTCGTCACCCCAGTTAATACCAACAATAGAAGTAAGCATAAAATACCTCCTGATATATAAGTATAGTTGATTTTCTTATAAATTACTATAAGATTATAGTATGATAAATGCCTTGCGTCAAATGCAGAGATATTTGTTATTATGCGAAAATATGTGATAAAAATTCGATCTATATCAAATAAAAAGATTAAAATATATTGAATAATATGGAAAATAGAATATATAGTTTGAAAAATGATGTAATTTTATGCATATCTTAGAAATGATTTTAAGAAAAAAGAGCTATAGAAATATTTGATACCTTTTATAAAAATATGAAATAAATAAAAACAAATTTGAAAAGAAAAGTGTATCTGTCCTTCTCCTACGGAAAATAGCAATGCAAAATAAAAACCAGAAAGATTTTCGTCCTTCTGGTTTTATGGTATAAAATTTAGGATTTTTTCTTGCTTTCGGTTTTGCTGTCTTTGTGTTTTTTAGGTGCGGGAGCCATATCATAGGCATGGTTGCGCCCTAAAGTATAAGCGGCTTTGATGAGTTTCTTTTCGTTTTCTGTCAGTTCCCGGTTCAGCTGCGTCATAAAATGCTGGAACAGGGCTTTTTTATCTGTCCGCATGCGTTTGGGCTTTTTCGCAAGCATGGTCAGCGGCTGGAAGATATCCGGTGTAATGGTTTCCGGATGAACAATGCGGAAGATTTTTGCTGTGTAAACAGCGTCATTCAAAGCATTGTGAAATGCATCCTGTATTTCAATACCCAGTTCAGTCACAGCGTTTTTCAGACCAATGGCTTTGCCTGCTTCCTGATGCAGATAAGTGGAAGCGAAAGGCTGGATATTCAGATATTGATCAGTCATTGCATCCGCATCCAGATTATAGTAAAGAATGTTGCGGAACAAAGACTTGATATCGTCAGGACCCCATGTGCAGAGGATGGCATCTTCTTTGCCGATAAAGTGCAAAAATGCTTCGTATGCTTCCGGGAAAGAGGGCTGTCCTTTTAAGTCGTCTTCCCGTATCCCAGTGATTTTTTCTACAAAGGGATGCAGACGGGGATAGATCTGGGGACGAATCATGTAATTAAATTCTTCCAATATATCAAAATTTTCATTGAGCTTTACGGCACCGATCTGAATGATTTCAAAAGGGCATTCTGCCACAGGCTCTGTTTTTTTTCCTGTTTTGAATGGAAAGGACTGGTTAAATTCCAAGTCTAATACAATGTAATGCATCTCCAAGCCTCCTGTTTGTTGTACTCAATTAGTATACCATGAAATGCCTTTGCGACAAAGAGAAATTTTCTTGTATATCTATTTTGTCAATGGTAAAATCATCATAAAGGAGGTTATTGCTATGCGTTTGACATTTACGGAACAGGAAATCCAGCAGGAACTGAATAAAATCTATCTGGAAGAAGACGATCTTCTGATGGAAGGGGAATGGCTGGAAGGCGAAGGACGCCATTACATCATTTCTGGTGTCGCAACTATTGAAGGCGAACGTTATCATGAATTTGAAATAGAATTTGAATTGTTGGAAGACCCCCAGGAACAGACAGCGGTAGGTATTTTGTCTGTGGATTGGGATTGGTATGATTTTTTATGCTGAAAAAAAGGAGGAACGGAAACATGAACACATTTCGTTATTTTATGCCCGTAGATACATATTTTGGACGGGACTGTATTGCAGAACATAAGGATGTTCTGAAAAAACTGGGGAAAAAAGCCCTGATTGTGACAGGCAGAACTTCCGCAAAGAAAAACGGCTCTCAGAAAGATGTGACAGATGCCCTGGAAGCATTGGACATGCAGTGGGTATTGTTTGATGAAATCGGTGAAAATCCCGATGTGGAAACCGTTGTGCGTGCAGCAGAGCTGGCAAAAAAAGAAGCGGTTGATTTTGTTATCGGTATTGGCG
>CATZIM010000279.1 GCA_958420075.1 uncultured Clostridia bacterium
AAATCAAACTGCTGGGTCTGGCAAAACTGACACCGGAAGGTATTGAAGTAAAGGTACATCCTACCATGATTCCTTTGCAGCATCCTTTGGCAGCAGTCAAAGATTCCTTTAATGCTGTTTTTGTGCATGGCGACGCGGTAGATGATGCAATGTTCTACGGCAGAGGTGCAGGTGCGCTGCCTACAGGCTCTGCGGTGGTAGGGGATATTATGGATATTGCCCGGAATATGCAGTACCACTGCACAGGACGTATTGGCTGCTCTTGCTATCAGAGTCTGCCTGTGAAGAAAATGTCCGAAACCAGAAGCAGTTATTACATCCGTATGAAACTGGAAGACCGTGCAGGCACCCTTGCGGCGCTGGCTGGACTGTTTGGCAGCAATGACGTTAGCATTTCCATGCTGCTGCAGAAAGCAAAAGAAGGCAATACTGCAGAAGTTGTTATTGTAACTTATGATGTATTGGAAAAACAGTTCATGGATTCCATCACTGTCATCAAAACTATGTCTATGGTAAAAGAAATTTCCTCTATTATTCGCGTTCATCACGCATAAATGAAATCAAAAAACACCCTTTGCGGGAGAATGATCTCTCGAGAGGGTGTTTTTTATATTACTTTTTGATATGAAATTATTTTGTTTTTACAGCTTTTTCCTCTTTTGCAAGTGTAGGGATTTCTCCAACACCTTTCAGAATCAAACGAGGGCGATAAGGGAAAGTTTTTACTGTTTCCATAGTAGAAACGCCAGAAAGCACCAGAACGGTATCCAGACCACTTTCGATGCCAGAAACGATGTCTGTATCCATACGGTCGCCAATGATAGCAGCTTCTTTGGAGTGTACGCCCAGCATGTTCAGACCTGTACGCATCATCAGGGGATTTGGTTTGCCGATGTAATAAGCTTCTTTTCCTGTTACCATTTCGATGGGTTTTACAAAGGCACGGCAAGCGGGAATGATGCCCTGTTCTGTGGGACCTGTCAAGTCGGAATTGGTACCGATCAGACGCGCACCGTTCTGAATATGACGTACAGCACGGCAGATGTTTTCATAATTATAGCTGTAGGATTCCCCGATAACGACATAGTCTGGTGAGGTATCATCTAAAATGATGCCTTTTTCGTACAAGGCATTATACAAGCCAGGCTCCCCAATGACGAATACCTTTGCATGAGGTGTCTGTGTTGCGATGAAGTTTGCGGTTGCCAAAGCGCTTGTATAGAAATGGCTGCTGTCTACATGCAGTCCCATGCGGGACAGTTTTTCCTGCAGTTCCTGTGGTGTTTTGCCGCTGTTGTTGGTCAGGAACAGGAATTTTTTATCTTCTCTGTAAAGCCAGTCAATAAATTCTTTTACACCGGGTAAGATCTGGTTGCCATGGTAAATGACACCGTCCATATCACAAATGAATCCTTTTTTGTTTCTCAGTTGATCCAATTCATTCACTCCTTTTTGTTTTTTATTTCATTATAATCGAAATCGTCTCTTTTTTCATGTGTTGTCGTAAAATTTCTATGAAGTTTTTGTAAAAAAGCAGTGGAACCGTATGTTTTTATGGAAAGAAGCAATACTAATGAGAAAACAAATGAGGTGAGTATATGCGTACAGATGAACAGGCGCAGAAAAAATATGCCGCCATGGTGGAAAAGGCATCGCCCAAAAGCCCTATGGCGAAAAATTGTCTAATGGCATTTCTTTCTGGCGGTTTGATATGTGCATTGGGACAGTTCTTGCAGGACAGATACTTGGCTTTGGGTATCGAATATGAAAATGCACTTCTGTTGGTTTCTATTTCTTTGATATTGCTTTCTGCTGTTTTGACAGCGGCTGGTATCTATGGCAAATTGGGAAAATACTGCGGTGCAGGAACGGAAGTGCCTATTACAGGTTTTGCAAATTCTGTGGTTTCTCCAGCTATTGAGTATCGTAATGCAGGATTGATTATGGGCATGGGGGCAAAAATGTTTGTCATCGCAGGGCCCGTTATTGTGTATGGTACATTGACTTCAGTTGTCGTTGGCATTTGTTATTATTTTCTTGGGAGGTGATTTCATGACAAAACGCATTGGCAGACAAACAGTGGCATTTGCAAAGCCAGTTGTGATACGGGCAGCGGCATCTACCGTTGGGAAAAAAGAGGGAGAGGGACCTCTGGGACAATATTTTGATGAAATCGCTGAGGATTCCATGATGGGAGAAGATTCCTGGGAAAAAGCCGAAAGTTGTTTTGTAGCGGAAAATATGGCATTGGTGCTGAAAAAAGCAGGACTGACCCATGAAGATATACAGTATGTCCTTTGCGGAGATCTGCTGAATCAGTGTATGGGAACAACCTTCGGCATTAAAGACCTGCCCATTCCTTTTTTGGGGCTTTTCGGTGCATGTTCTACCATGGGAGAAGCTATGAGCGTGGGTGCCATGCTCATTGATGGTGGCTTTGCAGAATATGTCTTAGGTGGCGCTTCCAGCCATTTCTGCGCGGCGGAAAAGCAGTTCCGATTCCCTTTGCCATTGGGGATACAACGCCCTCAATCAGCCACCAGAACGGTCACAGGGGATGGTGCGGTGGTTTTGGCAAAAGAAGGTGAAGGACCACAAATTACCATGGTCACTACGGGAAAGATTATTGATATGGGAATCACCGATGCCCAAAATATGGGGGCGGCTATGGCACCTGCGGCTGTGGATCTGTTGCTGGCGCATTTCAAAGAAACGGGACGCACTCCACAGGATTATGATGTGATTGCCACAGGAGATTTGGGCTATGTGGGGCATCAGCTTGTTGTAGAGCTGATGGCAAAAGAAGGGTATGATATGTCAGAAAACTATACAGACTGTGGGATTCTTATTTTTGACAAAGAAACACAGGATACCCATTCTGGCGGCAGCGGATGCGCCTGTTCCGCAGTTACATTCTGTGGCTATTTTTATCCGAAACTTTGCAGCGGGGAAATCAAACGTATGCTTTTCATCCCTACAGGCGCTTTGCTCAGTGCTGACTCTGCAGTATTGGGGCTGACCATTCCTGCTGTGGCACATGGAGTCGTCATTGAAAGCGGAAAGGGGAGCTGCAAATGATGTATCTGAAAGCTTTTCTTGTAGGAGGACTGATCTGTGTATTGGGGCAGATTCTCATAGACCGAACAAAGTTGACGCCTGCCAGAATATTGGTTCTTTTCGTATGTGTCGGCTGTGTGCTGGGCGGTCTTGGCATTTATCCGAAACTTATTGATTTTGCGGGG
>CATZIM010000280.1 GCA_958420075.1 uncultured Clostridia bacterium
GCGCCGTTTTCATATAAGGCTGGTTATACCACAAAAGTGTGATTTCATCCGTATCATCAAAGACCTGCAAACGGGTAAAGGTCAGTCTTCCTCTTCGTCCTGTCTGCCCTTCCCCTTTCACCCGTGCCAAAAAGGTATTTTCGTCTGTTTCAGATAAATCTGCAATCTTTGTCAAGCGGCTCCGGTCTTTATAATCCCTTGGGTAATGTTCCAGCAAATCCCCGATGGTTTCAATGCCCATACGATGGAGTTTTTTCGCTCGCTGTTCGCCTACATTTTTCAGTTCTGTAATGGGGCTTGTCCGCTCCATGCCCTCACTTCCTTTCGCAAGAAAAAGGCGTTGGATACCAAAGCAACTTCCCCTTAAAAAAACATTGATTCTCCTTGATTTCTTAAGGGGAAGTGCGGCAGCTGTCTTCATAAGAAAACATAACAAATAAAATCTTAATAAAATAAGAAAGTCAAAATCCTTTGTAATGATAAGGATTTTGGCTTTCTTTGTTTTCTTATGAAGATGCCCCTAACGCCTTCCCTCTGTCTGTTTTTATTCCACAGAAATGATATAGTAATACAGCGGCTGTCCACCCATCTGCAGTTCCACTTCGCAGTCGGGATATGTTTCCTCAATATATGCCGCCAAAGCTTCCGCATCTTCTTCTGTCACATCTGCGCCGTAATAAACGCTGATCATTTCGCTTTCGTCTGTCACAGCTTCCGCCAGCAGTTCTTTGGTGCTTTCTGCGACTTCCTTGCCCACAACAGCAATGGAATCATTCAGGATACCCAGAATGTCCCCTTCGCGAATTTCCTTATCACCAATGGTGGTTTCTCTGACTGCATAAGTTACTGTTGCTGTTGTCACTGCTGTGATTGCTTCTTTCATTTCTTCTGCCATTTCTTCCGGATCTGCGCCTTCTTCATAACAGAACATAGCGCTGATACCCTGAGGAACGGACTTTGTAGGAATCACATACAGCTTCTTATCCTCAGACAGTTCCGCCGCCTGTTCCGCTGCCAAAATAATATTTTTATTGTTTGGCAGAATAAAGATATGATCCGCATTGATCTTATCCACCGCGTTGAGAATGTCTTCTGTAGAAGGGTTCATGGTCTGTCCCCCTTCGATGACTTCATCTACGCCCAGATTATGAAAAATAGCTGTTAAACCGCTGCCTGCGGAAATGGAAACAAAACCAATGTCCTTTTTAGGGCGTTCTTCCTGCACAGGCTGTGCTGCCCGCGCTTCTTCCACAGGTGTTTTCTTTTCAGATGCGGTAAAGTCAATAATATTATTATGCTGTTCCCGCATATTATCGATTTTCAGTCCACTGAGGCTGCCAATGGTCAGGGCTTTTTCCAGTGCCAAACCGGGATGGTCTGTATGGACATGAATCTTGATGATCTCATCATCACTGACACAAACAATGGAATCCCCAATGGTTCCCAGATAGGATTTCAGCTGCTGCACAGTAGCGTCATCGGGATTTTTCACATTGATGAAAAATTCTGTGCAGTATCCAAATGTAATGCTTTCATTTTCCACAGAAGCCAGCGCCGCATATTCTTTTGCAGTCTGCTGGGTAGGTTCTGCCACCTGCAGGGCTTCTTCGGAATTGATATGCTTCAAAGCGCCTTCCAGAATATACAGCAAGCCACGGCCGCCGGCGTCTACAACGCCTGCTTCCTTCAGTACGGGCAGCATGTCCGGTGTCTGGTTCAGCACATCATGGGCATGTTCCAGAACGGCTTTCAGAAAGACTTCGATATCGTCTGTTTTTTCCGCTTCAGCTACAGCCGCTTCGGCACATGCTCTCGCTACAGTCAGGATAGTGCCTTCCTTAGGCTTCATAACTGCTTTATATGCAGTTCTGACACCCTGTTCCATGGCTGCGGTCAGTTCTTTTACCCCAGCTTCTTCCAAACCTTCCAGACCTTTGGCAAAGCCACGGAGAATCTGAGAAGTGATAACACCGGAGTTGCCTCTCGCACCGCGCAGCGCACCGCCGGAAGCACGTTTTGTCACTTCATCCACCCGCAGGGCATCGCCTTTTTCTGTTTCTCTGGCAGCTGCCAGCATAGTCAAAGACATATTGGTTCCTGTATCGCCATCAGGCACAGGGAATACATTCATTGCATCCACAGCCTGCTTATTTGCATGCAGTTCATTTGCGCCTGCCACGATCATTCTCTGCAAACGCAGACCGTTTAATTTTGTAACACTCACTTGATGGTTCCTCCTTGTTTCTTATCCGTCGACACGCACGCCGTCCACAAAAATGTTAACGTCGTCTACGGCCAGTCCCGTATATTCTTCTACTGAATATTTCACCGTGCTGACGATATTATCCGCAATGGCGGAAATGTTGGTGCCATATTCCACAATGATATGCAGATCAAAGCTGACTCTGTTGGCATTGACCTGCATCTTGATGCCTTTTGTCAGACTTTCCAGCTTCAAAAGCTGAACCAGTCCATCTTTGACATTCTTGGCAGCCATACCCACAATGCCGTAACATTCAATGGCCGCATAGCCTGCAATTCTTGCAATGACTTCATGGTCAATGCTGATTACGCCATATTCGTTTTCCAGTTTCGCTGTCATATATTACAACCTCCAATCTGTATTTGTTGGAACATATTCATGTTGCTGCAAACTTATTTGCATAGTTGTTTATATTATACCATCAAACCCTGTTTTTGAGAAACCTTTTTTTACATATTAAGAAATGCGTCTATTTTTCTTATGTTTTTTACAATAAAAATTACCCTTGCATATACGCTTTCATTCATAGAAAATGTTATTTTTTTGCAAAAAAATGCATAATCTTTTATACAGAGCCTGTTTTTTCGTTTTTCCACTTGCATTTTTATGGAAAATTTAAGATAATAAAAGACATGCGAAGAAATTTGAGAAAATGGAGGGCACGAAAATGCCGCAGTTACAACGACTCAGCCTGAAAGCACAGGTTTACGAAATCATCAGACAAAAAATATTGCAGCAGGAATATGCATTGGGCGAAAAAATCAATATTGATACCGTGGCAGATGAACTGAAGATCAGCAATTCTCCCATTCGAGAAGCTCTGATGATGCTTTCTCAAGATGGACTGATCGAAATGGTACCAAACAACGGCGCTCGCGTCATTTCCTTTTCCGAAGAAGGTTTTCACGAAATCGCTTCTTCTCTTTATGTAGTTCTTTATGGTGCCTATGACCTTTGTGTC
>CATZIM010000281.1 GCA_958420075.1 uncultured Clostridia bacterium
CTTGCGGCTCATGAAAAAGTGGTTGCCATCGGCGAAATCGGTCTGGATTATTATTACGATTTCAGTCCCAGAGAACTGCAGCAGTTCTGGTTCCGCCAGCAGCTCCGCCTTGCAGAATCTGTTAACAAACCTGTAATAATTCACTCCAGAGACGCTTCTCAGGAGACCTTTGACATCATCAAAAGCAGCCCCATCCGCCGGGGTGTCATCCACTGTTACTCCGGTGCATGGCAAATGGCGAAAGACTATGTGGATATGGGCTTTTTCATCGGTGTTGGGGGGGTAGTAACCTTCTCAAACGCCAAAAAACTGGTAGAAGTGGTGGATAAAATCCCCATTGAAAAAATTCTCATCGAAACAGACAGCCCTTATCTGGCACCCAACCCCAACCGCGGCAAACGTAACGACTCCAGAAATTTACAATTTGTTGTCGAAAAGATTGCGGAAATTAAGAAATTGTCACCGGAAGATGTCGCAAAAATTACGTTTGATAACGCAAAATCGCTCTTTTTTTAAAAAAGGGTTGCATAATTGTTACAAATATGTTAATATAAGCAACGTAATAAAAATGAAGGTATATCGTTATGGTATATCTTCATTTTTTGCAGTTGTGAATTAAACGAAATTTATAGATAGAAGTGACGACTTCCATCCCTTACGACTGCGATACCGAATGACCCCAAAGGGGTCTCGGGAAAGGCATAAAATCTAATGTCTATCATCGAATACGAGAGGAACGCCAGGCGGCCTCGGAGAAAAGACGCAGAATTTTTTCCGAACCGTCAACCCCAATCCTTTTCGGCTCCCACTCATTTTTACCCACAAAAAAGAGTGGTACAGAAAAAAGGAACCAACGTTCAAGGAGGAAAACAATGAAAAAACATCTTAGAGTATTTGCTATCGTGGTATCTATTTTAGCAATTGGCTGCGGCACAGCGTCCGCTTATGACAAAAACACACAGTCCGTATTACTGGATATGGACGGTGTACCCCGCATGGTGACAACAGATAAGACGACGGTCGGCGAACTGATGGACGACCTTGCGGAAAATGTGGAAACAGAATACATCGTAACAAACGCAGATGAAAGCGATGTACTGGTAGACGATATGGAACTGACTCTCACATCCGTGACAGAAAAAACAGTTTCCACAACCAAAACAGTGCCCTACGAAACTGTAGAACGCACAAACAACGATCTGAAAAGCGGTGAATCCCGCGTGGTACAGGAAGGTGTCAACGGCACCGCAACTGTTATCAACAAAGAAATCTATCACGGCACAGAACTGGTAGAAACCGTTTTCGTAGAAGAAAAGGTTGTTACCGAACCCGTAGATAAAATCGTGGAAGTAGGCCCCGAAAATGTCATTGACGGATACACCTACTCCAAAGCAATCAATGTAAAAGCAACAGCCTACACACCTTATGACGCAGGCTGCACCGGCGTTACAGCCACCGGTATGAAAGCCGGCAAAGGCGTAGTAGCCGTTGATCCCAAAGTAATCCCTCTGGGCTCCAAAGTATACGTGCCTGGTTACGGCGTAGCCATTGCCGCAGACACTGGCGGCGCCATCAAAGGCAACAGACTGGATGTATGTGTGAACAGCGTTTCCGAAGCATACAGCTGGGGTGTTAGAAACGTAACCGTATACGTTCTGGAATAAGACCCGTTGAAATAGAATACAAAACATCATATACCACAAAAAATAGCAACAGCGTCCGAGACATCGGGCGCTTTTCTTTTTGTCTTTTGCCCCACATCCAAAACGCCTTTCTCCTTCCCTCCAAAATCCCCTTTCCCCAGAAAAACACCCTCATTTTCCGCAAAAATCCATATCTCCAAACATTTTTGTATCTTGTATACATCTATTTTCCCTTATAAGCGCCTCTCAGGCGTTTTTACCCCCTTCCATGAAACTTTCCCCACAAAAAATCCAAAGACCCCTGAGAACCCCCTTTTTGGCGCTTTTCGGGCAAGGTATCTTTCTTTCTCTTTTTTCCATAAAAAGGAAAATGGGTTTGGGGGCTTCTTCATCAAAAAAACGCCGGAATCTTAGGGGCATCTTCATAAAAAAACAAAGAAAGCCAAAATCCTTATCATGACAAAGGATTTTGACTTTCTTATTATTGAAATTTTATTTGTTATGTTTTCTTCTGAGGACAGCCGTCGCAATTCCCCTTAAGAAATCAAGGAAAAGGAAAATCAATGTTTTCTTAAGGGGAAGTTGCTTTTTGATTCCAGCGTTCTTATGTTCACTGAGATTATTCCGGCATATTTCCTTCTGAAAACAGCCTTTGGAATTTTCTTATTTTGTGCTGTCTACAGTGATGGTCTTTGTAGCATCATCCCAGCCTACAGCGATGTCCATCAAACTGCACAGGTCACGCAGTTTGAAGTATGTACTGCCGTTGATGGTGTAAGCAGGCATTGCGTATTCCATCCAGCCTCTGTATACAGGTGCAGCGGAAGGCAGTGCCTGTTTTGCGGTGCCGTCCCCTGCTGCCAGTTCGCCGCCTACTGCCACGTAAGCTGTGCCACCCTCCAAACTGATGGCTTTGGCATCTGCATCCCAAGTCACATTAAAGCTCTTAGCTGTGCCATTGACAGCCGCCGCTACGTCACGCAGTTTGAAATATGTATTGCCGCCGATGGTGTAAGCGTCAAAAGCCATTTCCTTGCCATTTACCAGCACTTTCGCAGCACTGGGTGTAGCTGTAGTATACTGGGGCTTTGTAAGGCTTGCCGCTGTCTGTCCATTGCCTTCTACCACCAGATATACTTCCGCACCGCCTGCAATGGCAGGATACATGCCAAGGGCACGATAGATACCGGGTTCTTTGATGGTATAAGTGGTGCCAACTTTTACAACAGCTTCTCCTTCGCTGTCAAAATAGAGAGCATCCCAGCTTTCCTGTGTGTAGCCATCAGGAAGCATGACCCCCTGCGCTGCCAGTGCGTTTCCGGCACTGAGATACTTTGTCACTTCAAAAGTCTGCAGCTCGTCCACAGCACTCACTTTCACAGGCGCCTGACAAACATAGGCTTCCTGTCCAGCCACGGTGGTCTTGCCAGTCACATTGGAAATGCTGAGCTGATATTGGGCCGCTTCCCCTTCCATTCTGTCATAGCCATCCACCTGCACAGTTTCTGCCCCGAAAGCTGTCACAGGCAGTGCCATAGCCAGCACCAGCGCCGCAGCCAGCCCCCTCAT
>CATZIM010000282.1 GCA_958420075.1 uncultured Clostridia bacterium
ATCTGCGATTTCCACAATTCCCTTTTTGCCCGCAGTATTTGCGCCGGAAAACGCCCCTTTTTTATAGCCGAACAATTCTGATTCAATCAAATTTGGATTCATGCAGGCGCAATTGACAGCAACAAAAGGTTTCTGTTTTCGGATGCTTTGCTGATGCATGTATTTTGCCAGAAATGTTTTGCCTGTTCCCGTTTCCCCTAGAATCAGACATGGATTTTTGACATTTTTGATCTTTTCAATGGTTTCCATGATGCTTTTCATATTCTCACTGGCATACAAAAAGCTTTCTTCCCGAGGTTCTGTGCCATCTGTAATTTCCAAAAAAGCTTCTTCCGCTTTGCCCATTTTGTTGTAATTATAAATATCGTTAACATTTTGGGCTACATACTTGATGTTCCCCTGTTCATCAAATATGGGAACAGAGATGGTGATGATATCCAGACCCAGATTTGTGATCTGCCTTTTTACGACCATCTTCTTTTTTTCATATACTTCAGGTAATGTGGAATTGCCCCAGTAAGTTTCATCCAATTGCGAAAAATGTGTTCCAATCAATTCCTCCGCTGTTTTTCCATAATGTCTTTCTGCGGCTTTATTTACAAAAACCAAATGGTAGTCATTGTCGTATACCATAATTTCATCATGAAGATTTTCGATGATTTGCCATAAATCCTCTGTTGAAACGGGATATTTGTTATATTTTTTCATGATTTCTCACTCCTGAAGATTATACTGGGGTTGCATGCACATCATATGTTCTATTATATCTTTTTTTCATTCATTTTGCAGTATCCAATGATATGCAAAAATTCCCCTGTCACAAAGACAGGGGAATACCTATTATTCTTCTTCCGGTTTACCCATTTTGATAATTTCTTCTTTTGATTTTGAACCAAAATCTCTCACCATTTCTCTCAGGAAACCATGATAAATGATAAACAGAATGATAATCAAAGGCAAACCTGTCGCAAGCACAATGGCTTTAATGGTATTGATGTCCGTGCCAGCGTAAGCGATGGCAATGGGAATTGCTACCAACAGCAGACACCATACAAATTTCAATTTCTTATTGGGTTCTTCCCCATTTTTCAGCACTCTGGTGATGGTAGAGGACAATGTGAAAGAAGTTGCATCCAGGGTTGTTGCCAGGAACAGAATGATAACAACAAGATACAGCACCATTGCTACTTTGGAGAAAGGCAGCGCATTGATGGTGGCAGTTGCAATCATTTCAGATTGACCATTTGCCAGCATAGCAGGTACATCCAGAATACCGTCTATACGCAGCCCCTGCTGGAATGCTGTTACGATGCCGAAGAACAGGAACAAACCTGCGGTACCTGTGATCAGCATATTAATGATGATTTCTCTGACGGTTCTGCCTTTGGAAATCTTCGCAACGAACAAGCCAGTGAAAGGCCCAAATACCAGCCAATATACGAAGTAAAATACGGTCCAGTCCTGGGGATAGCCGCTTCTAGCCACAGGATCTGTCCAAAGGGTCATTCTGACAAACTCTGTTGAGAGGATACCCAGAGAGTTCACCAGGGAATCCAGAATAAACTGTGTATTACCAGCAATAAAGATAAAAATCAAAAGAGCGATACAAAAATAAACGTTCCAGTCACTGATTTTCCGCATACCTTTTTCGATCCCTACCAGAGAAGAAATGGAATACAGAACCGCTGTGCCGATCAGCACCATTACCATCAAAGTAAAGGATGTAGAAATGCCAATCAAGTCTGCAATGGCAGCTGCAATGGTAGATGCGGAGGAGCCGGCAGAAATACAAATAGAACCAACAGCTGCAAAGATAAAAATAAAGTTTACGACTTTACCAAACCACCCGTTTACCGCTTTTTCACCCAGAGAATATTTGCATAAAGCACCAAAACGCAGTTCGTTATCTTTTTTGATGTAATAATGATAAGCGAAAGGCAGTACAAAAATACAAAGCAATGCCCAAGCTGCCGGGCCCCAGTCAAAAATCGCATAAGTCAAAGATAATTCATAAGCATAAGCCTCGGAAATGGGAGCACCAGCTAAGGCAGGCGCGGCGTTGAAATGATAACCCCATTCCAAAAATGCCCAGTAAACAGTTCCTGCACCAAGACCTGTAAAAAACATCATGGCTACCCAGCTCATGGTTTTAAACTCTGGTTTGCAGTTGCCAAAACGAATATTTCCGTATTTGGAAAAAGCCAGCGCTACCAGGAAAATCAATACAATGACAGTGAAAAACTGCATCACGGAACCAAATGTATATGTCAACGCATGCATGACCTGCGCACCAATTGCCTTCCCTGCTTCTGGATACAGCGTCATACCAATCATCAAAGCAAGAATGATCACGATGCTGACGATCATCAATCCAACTTCGTATTTTTCATTGAGTTTTTTCTTTTCGTTCATACTATCTCCCCCTTATCTATCAGATTACCTTTGCTTCTTTTAACGCTTGTATCTTTTCATCCGTATAACCTAACTGCTGTAAAATAACATCGGTATGTTCTCCTAATGTTGGAGAGGGAATATTTGTAACAGGTTTGTTTTCTGACAAATGGATGGGATTTCCCACCAATTTTACAGGACCCATGACAGGATCTTCCACTTCAATGACCATATCTCTCGCCAGCAATTGGGGGTTTTCTAAAGATTCTGCAATGCCCATAACAGAAGAAACCGCGATAGAAGAACCATCAAATAAAGCTTCCGCTTCTTTGGATGTGTAATTTTTTAATTTTGCTTCAATCAAAGTTTTCAATTCTGCCTGCTTGTCCAAACGCTGTGTATTGGTCGCATATTCTTCTGTATCAGGCAATCCCAGGATATTGCAGAATGTTTTCCATTGACTGTCGTTTTTCACAGTAATGGCAATATAGTCGTCTTTTGTTTGATAGACATCACTTGGAGCAACATAAAGACTGGCATTCCCGGAACGGCTGATTACCTTGCCATTGTTGGCATATTCCAAAACGGGATATTCCAAAAGTCCAAAGAGCGCACCCAGCATCGTAACATCAATCTGCTGGCCTTTTCCTGTTTTCTGTCTATGATGGAAAGCAATCATCAATCCCAGCAACAATAACAATCCTGTATAACTGTCACCAATTGCCGGCCCAATTTTCGTAGGGCCTTTATCAGCAGACCCGTTGACATCCATGACACCGCTCATAGCTTGGATAAC
>CATZIM010000283.1 GCA_958420075.1 uncultured Clostridia bacterium
GCATGGTTATTGTCTGCCGAAAAAGCGGAAAAATCCTTGCTTTTTGCTGGAACAAAGAGCAAAATTTGGCAGTTCTGCGGATAGCAACGGCGAAAAAAAGCTGATACAATAGGGTTTATGTTTTTGGGAAAAACAGTTGGGAGTTTTTCCCTGTATAAAGAAGGAGGTCATTTCTGATGTTATTTGAAGAAAGAAAAAGCGGCGTTCTGCTGCACCCCACTTCTTTGCCGTCCGTTTACGGCATCGGGGATTTCGGGGCGGAGGCGCGCCGTTTTGTAGATACTTTAGAGGAAGCGGGACAAAGCCTGTGGCAGATTCTGCCTTTGGTGCCCATCGGCTACGGCAATTCCCCTTACCAGAGTACATCGGCTTTTGCTGGAAACATCCTGCTCAACAGTCCTGACGAACTGGTGGAAATGGGGCTTTTGACCACAGAAGATCTGGGAGAAATCCCTGCTTTTGACAAGGAACGGGTAGACTACGACGCTGTAAAGGCATACAAACTGCCCCTGCTTCACAAGGCTTATGAAACATTCTGCGCAAAAGCAAACGAAGATATGCAGGCGGACTTTGCCGCTTTCTGTGAAAAACAGGACGCATGGCTTTCTGATTTCGCCCTGTTCACCGCTTTGCAGGCGCATTTCCGTGCGGAACGTGCCAAAGGCATTGACGAAGAAGAATATCTCACCTTCGCCGTTGACACCATTGATTTTCTCACAGAAGAACAGCAGAAAGATTATTTCGAATCTGCCTGCTGGAACACATGGCCCCGCACACTGCGCAAGCGCAACGCAGCCAGCCTGAAAAAATGGACACGTCTGCTGGCAGATGCCATTGCAGAAGAAAAATTCTATCAGTATCTGTTCTTCACCCAGTGGCAGGCACTGAAGGCTTATGCCAACGAAAAAGGCATCTCCATCATGGGGGACACACCCATTTTCATGGCGTATGACAGTGCGGACGTATGGGCAAACCAGAAACTGTTCCAGCTGGACTCCATGGGCTTCCCCACTGTTGTGGCAGGGGTACCGCCCGATTATTTCTGTGCGGAAGGTCAGCTTTGGGGCAACCCTCTTTATGACTGGAAAGCCCACAAGAAAACTGGCTACCTCTGGTGGACAGAACGCATCCACAAGGCACTGGAAGATGTGGACTATCTGCGCATCGACCACTTTCGTGCCTTTGAAAGCCATTGGGAAGTGAAATTCGGTGCGGAAAACGCCATTGTTGGGGAATGGAAAAAAGGTCCCGGCATGGATTTCTTCAAAACCATTGAAAAAACGCTGGGCAAACTTCCTCTCATCGCCGAAGACCTGGGCATCATCACCGATGAAGTCCGTGCTCTCAGAGAAGAAGCAGGCTTCCCCGGCATGCGTGTATTGCAGTTTGCTTTCGGCAATGATAAAAACAATGCTTATCTGCCTCACAGCTGTGACAAAAACAGCGTCATGTACTCCGGCACCCACGACAACGACACCACAAGAGGCTGGTACGAAACTGCCACAGAAGCGGAAAAAGACCATTACCGCCGTTATCTGAACGTAGACGGCAGAGATGTGGCATGGGACTTCATCCGTATGGCTTTTGCTTCTCCTGCCGTATTTGCCATTGTGCCTGTGCAGGATGTGCTGAATCTGGACGGCAGCCACCGCATGAACCGTCCCGGTATCGCCGGCGGCAACTGGGGCTTCCGTTTCGACTGGAGCCAGTGGGATGAAGGCTATACCCATGGGCTGCGGTATCTGGCGGAACTGTTTGGCAGATGTGCGGAAAGAGAAGACGATAGCTTTTAAGGACACAAAGGCATTTCTTTGGGGAAATGCCTTTGCTTTTTCCCCATTTTGTGCTAAAGTAAAATGCGGATAGATATGTTTTTTGACATATATAAAAGGAGGAACAACATCTATGTGCGGCATTTGCGGATTTACGGGACGTCTTTTGACTTCCGAAGAAATACTGGAAAACATGATGAACAAAATCATCCACCGCGGCCCTGACAGCGGCGGCAAACATATTGACGACGGCGTTTCCATGGGATTCCGCCGTTTGAGCATCATCGACCTGGAGGGCGGCACACAGCCTATCTACAACGAAAACAGGGATATGGTCATCACATTCAACGGGGAAATCTACAACCATCTGGAACTCCGTGAAGACCTTATCGCAAAGGGTCATGTCATGGGCAGCCATGCGGACACAGAAGTCCTGCTCCACGGCTACGAAGAATACGGCGAAGACCTGCTGCCCAAACTGCGCGGCATGTTCGCTTTCGTTATTTGGGACAGCAAGACAAAGACACTTTTTGGCGCAAGAGACTTTTTCGGCATCAAGCCTTTTTACTACTCCATCCAGAACGGCAACCTGGTTTACGGCTCCGAAATCAAGAGCATTCTGGAATACCCCGGCTTCAAACGGGAAGTAAACAAAGAAGCACTGGAAAACTATCTCACATTCCAGTACAGCGTCCTGCCGGAAACATTCTTCAAAGGCGTATTCAAACTGCCTCCTGCTCACTGCTTCACTTTTAAGGATGGCAAAATGGACATCAAACGCTATTGGGAACCTGTTTTTGAACCCGACCACACAAAATCTCTGGAACAGTTCGTGGACGACATCGACAACGCTATGCAGGATTCCATCAAAAAGCATAAAATCAGCGACGTGGAAGTGGGCTCTTTCCTTTCCAGCGGCGTAGACAGCTCTTATGTAGCTGCGTCTTTCCATGGTGACAAAACATTCACCGTTGGTTTCGACTACGAAAAATACAACGAAATCGACTATGCGAAAGCATTGTCCGAAAAAATCAAAATTGACAACTACAACAAACTCATTTCCAAAGACGAATACTGGGATGTTATCGGCAAGGTGCAGTACCACATGGACGAGCCTCTGGCAGACCCTTCTGCTATTGCCCTGTACTTTGTGAGCCAGACAGCAGCAAAACATGTGAAAGTTTCCCTTTCCGGCGAAGGCGCTGACGAATTTTTCGGCGGCTACAACATTTACCGAGAACCTCACGACCTGCTGCCTCTGACCAGACTGCCCCGTCCTGTGCGGAAAGCCATGGGTGCCGTAGCGAAAAAACTGCCCAAGGTAAAAGGCAGAAACTACCTCATCCGCGGCAGCAAAGATTTGCAGGAACGCTTCATCGGCAACGCTTTCATGTTCCAGGAAGAAGA
>CATZIM010000284.1 GCA_958420075.1 uncultured Clostridia bacterium
CCGATAACCTGCTGATTACAAGTCAGCTGCTCTGCCAATTGAGCCACATCGGCATGTGTTTTGCACTCGAACCGAATGCAAGAATAATATTATCATAACCTTCTCCATTCGTCAAGCACTTTTTTAAAAAAACCGGCAGAAATTTTTTCCTGCCGGCAAAGTTCTTTATCAACCGTATTTTACTGTCAGATTTACATAGGAAATATGTTCCCGCATAGCGGAATATGCTGTCTGATAATCGCCGTTTTTGATGGCTTCCAGAATTTTCCCATGCAGTTCGATGGTCACGTCGATGACTCTGGGATTCTGTGTCAAAGACTCCCGCATGGCAAGGCGGATGCCTTTTTCAAAAGATTCCTTCGCTGCGATCATAGTACTGATCAGCAGTTTATTATGTGTTGCCGCGGAAACCTGCATATGAAACATAGAGTCATAATCTACAAACAGGTTCACATCATCGCGGTAAGCGATCATTTTTTCATAGCAATGGGTCAGCTGTGCAATATCCTCTGCTGTGGCACGTTTTGCCGCATAGCTTGCTGTTTCCCCTTCCAGCATATACCGAAATTCCAACAAGTCATTCAGGTCGGAATTTTCCACCGTAATGCTGAAAGGCGCAATGTTGACGATATTATCAATCTCATTGACGAATGTGCCTGCCTTTGAGCGGCGGATAAAACCGAAAACTGCCAGTGCTGTATAGGCTTCCCGCAAAGTGCTTCTGCCCACCCCCAGCATTTCGCTGACAATGTTTTCATTGGGCATCATATATCCCGCAGGGAGCTTTCCTTCTATAATCAATTCTTTTAATCTTTGGAACAGTGTCTGTGAAATATTATGTTTTCCCAGGTCTTTTTTCAGGTATTCTGCCTGTTCCATCAAATAATCACGCCCCATGCCGCTTCCTCCTTACATTTTCTGTATTTTTATTCATTTTCTCTTTTGTACGTTCCATATTATTTTAGCACCGCTGTCAACTTCCCGCAAGCCTTTCCGCGGACTTTCCCGAAACTTTATACCATTTTCACAAGGGAAACTGCATTTTTAATTAATCTATTTCCTTGGGAAACACATATTCCTCCTGAATCTGTTCCAAAGGGATATTTTTGTCCAAAAGGAAGCAGGCTGTTTCCTCATGAATTTCTTTCAATCGTTCATAATCCTTAGGGCGCACCACCTGATACCGTTCTTCTTCGGGAAGTGTGAGCATCTCATAAACGCTGCGCACCACAAAATGATTTTCGTTCTCCGCATTGCGGAACTGGGTCCAGATGGGCACAAAAGAGACTTCTTTCACTTCCGCCGGATTGTCTGCCACCTGTTCCACGGTCAGATGGAGAACAATGGAGGCGTTTCTAGGCGGTGTTGTCTGGGAAGAAATGAAATTTCCCAGAGAATAAATGATGAAGCCGTCGTGGACACCGTCGCCATGATCCACCTGACGGTATTCCATCCGCTGAAGCACATGGGGATGGCTTGCCAGCACAATATCCGCGCCGGCGGCAAACATACTGTCTGCCCATTCCACAAAAATGTCATTAGGCACCGTTTCATACTCATTGCCCATATGAGGCAGCACAACAACAACATCCGCCAATTCCTGTGCTTTTGTGATGTCCGCCATGAGGGTATCATCAATGAGGTTCACCAGATAATCTTCCGGCACAGGAATGCCGTTGGTGCCGTAGGTAGCCGACACAAAGGCAAATGTGA
Source organism: uncultured Clostridia bacterium (assembly GCA_958420075.1). GTDB lineage: Bacteria > Bacillota > Clostridia > Lachnospirales > Anaerotignaceae > Anaerotignum. Next base: position 1,714 of record CATZIM010000284.1, read on the forward strand.
TGCCATTGACTTCCCTGGTATAAATGGTGTTCCTTGCCTCCTGAGAAGCGTAGGTGCCCACATGGTCGATGCCATAAGCATCCAGCTGGGCAATGGTACGTTTCAAGCCCGCTTCTCCCGTATCCATGCTGTGATTATTGGCAGTGGTCAGCAGATTGAATCCCGCGTCCTTCACCGCGTCCAAAAAGCTGTCCGGCGTATTGAAGCAAGGAAAAGAAGCGTATTCTTTATCCGGTCCCCCGAAAGTCAATTCCAGATTGCCGATGACAAAGTCATAACCCTCGAAATACCGCTTCACATCCTGAAAATTATGCATAAAGTCATAGGTCCCCGTTGCCGGGTCATAGGCTTCCTCGTACTGGTAATCATGAACCATGATGTCCCCCACCACAGCCATGGTGACTTCCTTCACCACAGGCTCCGCAGTGCCTGCCTCTGCCGTATATTCCGCCTTTGCCCCGCCGCAGCCGCAGAGCAGGAACGCCGCCGCCAACAGCATCCACCGTTTTTTCATGACAAAACCCCCTTTGCTTCGACAATTTGATTACAGCCAGTATATCATGATTTCGGCTCTGCCACAGTATTTTTCCCACAAAAAAAGGAGCCTTTTCGCTCCTTTTTTCTCCCGCTCAATCTTCCATCTGTTCCTTGATGGTAGGCGCAATCTTGCCTTTTTTTACCTGACGTCTGGAAAAGAAATATGTTGCCAGACACAAGGCCACAGGAATGAGCAAAAACAGGAACGCGCCCAAATCGTGCATATATGCCCCCACAAAAACAGAAATGATCAGCAGCACCGCCGGCAGGATCAGCCCTGTCCATTTTGCATTTTTTCTGGTGGCAATGACCCCTTCCATAAACACCACCAACACAAAAAGCGTAAATGTGCAGCCCAGATCATACAAAAAACCTAACATGCTTTTTCTCCTCCTGTTTCATTGGGTTTATAGCTATCATACCACTGCATTTGATTATTTTCAACAAAAAATCTGATTTTCTTTCCATTTCTTTGTTCATTTCTTACATTTTCTTCCAGTTGTCAGGCAAACAAAAAAACTGCCGCCTTTTTTGTAAAAAAGCAGCAGTTTTGTGAATTATTTTCACAGCCTGTGATATTTAGAATTTTCCGCCGCCACTGCCAAAGTCATGACCGCCGCTGGAAAATGTGGAGGAGCCGCCGCCCCAAGAAGAATGGTTATTATTATCATTCTTCACGATGCGTTTTCTGGTTGTGTGGGTAGTAACGAAGGAATCCTGGTTCACACGGAAATTTACACCATTTTCCTTCAGATATGCTCTGCCGTCGGTGAAGGGTTTCACGTTATTATGACCCTTACGCATAAACACCACAGAAACCCCAGCCACAATGAGAGCAAAAATCAGAGAAATGCCGATGTAAAGGACAACATTCCGGCTTTCCTGTTCTTTTTCGTATTCAGAC
>CATZIM010000285.1 GCA_958420075.1 uncultured Clostridia bacterium
TCAACATCAGGAAAGGAATCAAAAGTTCCGGTTTCCACAAAGCAGCCCAAAGGGTTGCCACATAGAGCAGAACCAGTGAAAACAGGCTATGCAGGCTGTAAATCTGTTTTTGAATGAAAATATTTCGCTCGTCATAGATGCGAATTTCTTCTTTTTTCCGTAAAGATGCGTTCTGCAGAAGGCGAATGGACTTGATGATATGGATAATGCCAATGGCAATGAGCCCGCCGCCAGTGCCTGCGCAGTAGGTGAAGGGGTAACCGGAAGAAACGTTGCCGCTGAAAGCTGCCACACAGGCTAATATGCCTAAGCAAATCCAGAGAATACCGCAGGCAAGCTGTATTTTTAGTTTCTTTTCAAATTTCATGATTCATCCTCCTCCTCGAATAAAAAAACTTCTTCAATGGTCATGCCAAAAAATTTGGCGATTTTATGGGCAAGGAGGAGAGAGGCTGTGTATTTGCCCACTTCAAGAGAAGTGATGGTCTGGCGGGTAACGCCTACGTGGTTTGCCAGTTCCTCCTGTGATAATTTGCGCTGTTTTCTAAGCTCTTGGATGCGTGTTTTCATAGGTACCTCCTTTGCAAAGCTTGCTTTGCAATTTTAGTATAGTTTACTTTGCAAAAAATGTCAAGCAGACTTTGCAAAAAGAAACAGGAATTTTTTGCGGAAAACGGGTAAGCCTTGATTTGACTTGCCGTGGAAAGTCTGGTATCATACCATAGGGAAAGAATCCGATACAGAAAGGAATTGAATACATGAATAACTATTTATTGGCATTTCTTTGGAGCATTCCGGGGCTGTTGGTAGCCACTACCATGCATGAATTTGTCAGAGCGTTGGCATCTTCCGCCATGGGGGACAACTTACCCAAAAGTCAGGGAAGACTGACACTGAATCCTTTGAAACATTTTGAACCCATTGGGTTTTTGCTGCTGTTTTACACGGGCGGCTTCGGCTGGGGGAAACCTGTGGAAACCAGTGGACTTTATTACAAAAACAGAAAACGGGATACTTTACTGGTAGCCATTTTGCCCTCTGTAGTGAATCTGCTGCTGGGTATGGTATTTTTGGGCGTGTATGTGAATTTTGGTGGCAGCGTCAATCATCACGTGGCAAATATCCTGAATTATCTTTGCTTTTATAACGTAGGGATTGCCGTATACAACATCCTGCCCGTATCTCCCATGGACTGCGTGAAGGTGCTTTCTGTGGTATTGCCTGCGAATAAATATTTCAGCTATTTGCAGTATGAAAAAATGATCCAGATGATTTTCCTGTTCCTGCTGTTTTTGGGCTTCTTCGGAAACATTTTTGGAAATATCACTTATGGTGTCATTCAGCTTTTGGGGCATCTGTTCTTTATTCTGTAAGGAAGTGAAGTTATGGAGCAAGTGACCATACGGCTGGATGCCTTTGAAGGTCCTATGGACCTTTTGTACCACCTGATTGAGAAAAATGAAATTGATATTTATGACATTCCCATTGCTTCTTTGACAGACCAGTATCTTGCCTATCTGGATGCGGCGGAGGACCGCAATATGGATGGCATGAGTGAGTTTCTGGTGATGGCGGCAACTCTTTTGGAAATCAAAAGCAAGCTGCTTCTGCCAAAACCTAAGAAAGAAGCAGAGGAAGAAGGACCAGACCCCCGTGCGGAACTGGTGGAACGTTTGTTGGAATATAAGAAAATCAAGGGTGTAACGGCAGAATGGAAGGCAAGGGCGGAAGAAGCTGCCAGACTGCTGTATAAACCTGCGGATAAGGCCATTGCCAAGTTGCGCAAGGAAGAAGATCAGCCTTTGGAAGACTTTCTCATGGGCGTGACCATGGAGGATTTGTATCTGGCGTTTCAGGAAGTTATGCAGCGGAAAGAATCCAAAGTTGACCACGTCCGCAGCTCTTTCCGAGCGGTGGAACGGGATCTGTTTACCATTCAGGATAAAATGGACTATATTCGAGACTTGCTGATTTTGCAGCCCCAGATCACTTTTTTTGGCATCTTCCGCAGAAAAGCCAGAAAAATGGAAAAAGTCGTTACCTTTTTGGCGCTGTTGGAACTGATCAAACGGAAAGAAGTGCAGATCACCCAGCAGGGAACATTTTCGGAAATTTATATCCGCAGTTATGAGGAAAGTGATGCAGTATGAGATTGGCGCAGTTAGAAGCTGTGGTGGAATCCCTCCTGTTTATTTCGGGAGAAGCGGTGTCCCTGACAGCCATTGCCCAGACAATTGAAATGGATAAAGCCACTGCCAGAGCCATTGTAAAGTCTTTGGCAGATAAATACGAAGCGGAACAGAGAGGCATTCGTATCGTAGAAATCAATGGCTCTTACCAGATGTGTACAGCGGCGGAATGTTTCACCTATATCCGCAGTATGTACAAAAGCCCTCAGCGGCAGGGCTTGACCCAGTCTTTGCTGGAAACGCTGGCGATTATTGCTTATAAACAGCCCATCACCAAAGGGCAGATTGAGGAAATCCGCGGTGTCAGCGCGGAACATGCGGTCAGCAAGCTGGTGGAAAAGAAGCTGGTCTGCGAAGTAGGCAGACTGGATGCGCCGGGCAAACCAATCCTTTTTGGCACCACAGAGGACTTCCTGCGATATTTTGGCTTTAAGTCTGTATCAGAACTGCCGCCGTTGGAAGATGACACCGGGCTGGCAGAACAGGAAGAAACCGAAGAACAACCGGAATTTTAAAAAGAGAACCGACAGAGAGGAATCTGTCGGTTTTTTGATTGTAAAAGCAGGAAGTATTTGCTAATCTGAAGGTAGGAGGCATAGTTTTCTATACAAAAAAAAGGGGAAGAAAAGATGAAAAGTATCAAATGGATGTTGTTTGGAATTACGTTATTGTTGGTTACTTTTTTGATTCGTTGTATGCTGGAGGATGCGCTGTATACAGATTTTATTGGCATTTTTGGGGCAATCATTGTGATTTATGGCATGTGTAAAAATGAAAAACAGTAACGAAAAACAAAAGGAGCCTGATTTTTGCAAGGTTCCTTTTTTATGGATACCCTTTTCCTTAAAAGCATACAATGATGGGGGAGGGGTACGCATGAAAAAATTTTTGAGTTTTTGTGTGTCGCTGGTTTTGTGCGGGCGAACAGTGCTTGCGGCATAGCCAAATCTGGCAGCACCGG
>CATZIM010000286.1 GCA_958420075.1 uncultured Clostridia bacterium
ACAGCGGGACAACCGTCCCGTTGTTTTTTCTTCCAAAGGAAAGAGGAAAGAAAAAAGAGGAGGGATCACCCATGGAAATCATGGATCTGATACGAGCGCTGCCCGGCTCTGTGGCCCAGGGGCTTATTTGGGGAATAATGGCAATTGGGGTATACATCACTTATAAAGTTCTGGACTATGCGGATTTGACCGTAGACGGCAGCATCGGTACTGGCGGCGCTGTAGCTGTTGTGATGATGCTGGCAGGGGTCAATCCTTATGTGGCGCTGGTATGTGCCACAGCGGCAGGGGCATTGGCTGGTCTGGTGACAGGGCTGTTTCACACCCTTTTCGGCATTCCGCCCATCCTGTCCGGGATTTTGACACAATTGGGATTGTATTCCGTGAATATGCGTATTATGGGGGCGTCCAATAAAGCCATCAATGTAAATCAGTATGACCTGATTTTGAGCCTTCGGGATATTCCTCACGCCATTTTGGTATCTGTGATTTTTGTAGCAGCCACCATCGCTGTTTTATACTGGTTCTTCGGCACAGAAGTAGGTCGTGCCGTTCGTGCTACTGGCAATAACGCCAATATGTCCCGTGCCCAGGGCATTAACACAAACCGTATGAAAGTATTTGGTCTGGTGCTCTCCAATGCGTTGGTAGGACTTTCCGGTGCGCTGTACGCCCAGTATCAAGGCAATGCCGACGTTAACATGGGCAGAGGCGCCATCGTCATCGGTTTGGCGGCAGTTATCATCGGTGCGGTGCTGTTCGGTAAGATTTTCAACAATTTTGCTTTGCGTATGCTCAGCGTTGTATTCGGCGCCATTTTATACTTCGTGGTTATTGCCGTTGTTCTTTGGCTGGGACTGGAAACCACAGACTTGAAACTGATCAGTGCGCTCATCGTTGCGCTTTTCCTTGCAGTGCCTTATCTTCAGGGAAGATGTCGTATTCGCCGCGCAGGAAAGGGGGCTTGAGATTATGTTGGAATTAAGAAACGTATCGAAAACATTCAATGCAAATACCATCAATGAAAAAAGAGCCCTCAGCGGCTTGAATCTGAAACTGGAGGAAGGGGATTTTGTTACCGTTATCGGCGGCAACGGCGCCGGAAAATCCACCATGATGAATGCCATCTGCGGCGCATGGCCTTTGGACGAAGGACAGGTACTCATTGACGGGAAAGATGTCACCAGACTGCCGGACTACAAACGGGCAGCTTATCTGGGACGTGTGTTCCAGGACCCTATGATGGGTACGGCGGCAGATATGGAAATCGAGGAAAATCTGGCCATTGCTTACCGTCGAGGTAAAACACGGCATTTATGCTGGGGTATCCGTGCCAAAGAACGGGAAGAATACAAGGAACTCTTGAAAACACTGGATTTGGGGCTGGAAAACCGCCTGCGTTCCAAAGTTGGGCTTCTTTCCGGCGGTCAGCGGCAGGCATTGACATTGCTCATGGCTACTTTGAAAAAGCCCAAAGTACTGCTGCTGGATGAACATACGGCAGCCCTCGACCCCAAAACAGCGGCAAAGGTATTGGAAATTTCCGACCGCATCATTGCAGAAAATAACCTGACTGCCCTTATGGTTACCCATAACATGAAAGACGCCATTGCTCACGGCAATCGTCTGATTATGATGAACAATGGACAGATCATTCTGGATATCCGCGGGGAAGAAAAGAAAAAACTCACAGTGGACGACCTGCTGCGGCAGTTCTCTGTTGCCAGCGGCAGTGAATTCTCCAGCGACCGTGCACTGCTGTCCTGATAAAAAATCCATAGAAACACATAGCCGGAAGGAGTTTGGTTTTTGCCAAAGCAACTTCCGGCTTTTTTGCGGGTATGGGACGGGGGCAGCGGGCATACCTATAAAAGAGGGCATTTTACAGAAAGGAGGTTCTGGCCATGGGATTTGGCAAAGGCATGGCGGAAAAGCTGGATCTGCCCAAGGAAGTGGTGCTGGATCTGCCCCTGGTGTCCATGGTGGGACAGGAGGAAGTGACAGTGGAAAACCATAAGGGACTGCTGGAATACAGCGCTGAAACCATACGCATTGCCACGGGCGCAGGCAGGCTGCTGCTGACGGGAGAAGGGCTGGAACTGAAGCAGATGTCGGCAGCCTGTATCGTGGTGAAAGGGCGGATTTTCCGCTTGGAATTTTTGCGGTAGGAAGGGAAGGCAGGTGCGGAATTTGTTGCCCGTATTGTGGTATTATTTGCGTGGATATGTTATGATAAGAATAACCGGTTTTTCCATGGAACGGTTCATGAATCTGGCTGCATACCGCCGGATTTTATTCTGGGATGCCAAGGGTGTCGGCGGCGGCATGGAGATGAAAACTTCTCTGGCTGGACTGAAAGAACTGGAAGAATGTGCCCAAAAGACAGGGTGCCATTTGGAAATTTTGGCGCTGGGCGGTTTGCCGGAAAAGATGCGGCATGCAAAGACCCACCCCATATTCGCCGTGGGCATCTTATTTTTTGCAGCGGCGCTCTATGTGCTTTCTTCTTTCGTCTGGGTGGTCCATGTGGAAGGCAATGAACGGCTGACAGAAGAGGAGATTTTGACTGCCTGCGAGGCATACGGTCTGAAGCCGGGAAAATGGAAAAAACAGGTGGACGCGGACGCGGTGACCAAGGCACTGCTGGCGGATATTTCGGACTTATCCTGGGTGAGTGTGTCCATCAAGGGGGCGGAAGCTACGGTAAAAGTAGCAGAAACCATTGTGGCACCTACGCCCATGGAAGAAGAAATGCCCTGTGACATCATTGCCGCAAAAGACGGCGTGGTGGAGAAAATCACAGCAGCCAAAGGAACGCCCCTTGTGCAGGCGGGAGATGTGGTACAGGCTGGGGATGTGCTCATTTCCGCGGAGGTGCAGGTTGGGCTGGAAGGGGAGCCCATGGAAACAGAATATGTGGCAGCCAGCGGAAGCGTACAGGCAAAAACCTGGGCAGAGGTGACGGAAGAAATGATGCTGACGGAAACGGAAAAGATTTTCGGCGGCAAGGAAACGGAGAATCATGTGCTGCTTTTTGGGGATCTGGAACTGGATTTCATTAAGCCACACATGGAAGGAGACTTCGAGAAAGAAGTTTTGGAAGAAAAAAACATC
>CATZIM010000287.1 GCA_958420075.1 uncultured Clostridia bacterium
TCCAGATCTTCTTTGCCGCATGCCTGACGAATGAGTTCACGGGCATGATCACTGTAAACATCTTCGCTGTAACCAGCTGTCTGTTCCAGATTGGTACGCATCATATTTTCCAGAATCTTCTGATGTGCCCCTTCCGCATAATCACATTCAAAACGTATCACAATACATCTTTCCTTTCTTTATGCTTTCTTTTTCTTACCTCTGCAGCGCAGTTCGATAAGTTTCTTCACATCTTCCAGCACTTCTTCATCCTGTACCTTTGCCAACAGCAATTTCCCGCCGTTAAACAAATCGGTTTTTTCAAAAAGATGCTGAATATACTCGCTGCAATCTTTGATCAGTTCTTCCGCTTCTGCCAGCTCCTTATGTCCGATGCTGACCATACACATAAAATATCCTTCCATGGGATACATGGAACAAATGGCACGCACGCCTTTTCGATATCTGATACTCCAGCCCTCCTGCATGCTGCATGTGCTGTAATCATATTGCGGTTGGATATGAAAAGTATCTTCAATATAGCTGCGCAACACCTGCCAATGCGGGCTGTTGATAAATGCTGCCATTTCTGCGGGCTGCGGCTGATGTTCTCTGCTGAATGCCGCTCTCCAGTCCATGTGGTTTCCTCCTTTAGGTTTATACCATTGTCTTTCCTTTCACAATCCTATGTAAAAACAAATGGATAAAACCTTGTAGCAACTACAATGTTCTATCCATTTGAATGATTCTGTATAAATGACCTAGTCTTTAGGTTAGAAAACAGAAATTATTCTTCTGTAGCTGCTTCTTCTGCGGGAGCTTCTTCTACAGGAGCATCTGCCTGTCTCTTGGAAAGGCTGATTTTCTTCTGTTCGGGGTTCACTTCCAGAACTTTCACGTTGATAACTTCGCCAACTTTCAGTTCGTCTTCGGGTTTTACAACGTGTTTGTTAGCAATCTGAGAGATGTGTACCAGACCGTCTACGCCGGGTTCCAGTTCAACGAATGCGCCGAAAGGTACCATACGTACAACTTTACCTTCAACGATGGAGCCAACTGCATATTTTTCAGCAGCCAGTTTCCAAGGGTTCTTGTCTGCATCTTTCAGGGACAGGCTGATTTTGCCTTTTTCTTTATCTACGTCCAGAACGAATACTTCTACTTCCTGACCTTCCTTCAGAACTTCTTTGGGGTTGGAGATTCTGCCCCAGCTCATTTCGGAAATGTGGATCAGACCGTCAACGCCGCCCAGATCAACAAATGCGCCGAAATCTGTCAGTCTGCTTACTGTACCGTTTACTCTGGAACCAGCCTGGATTGTTTCGAACAGAGCTGCGCGTTTTGCTGCGATTTCCTGTTCTACCAGTGCTTTTCTGCCGCCGATGAAACGACGTTTTACTCTGTCAACTTCGATAATGTTGAATTCCAATTCCTGACCATTGAATACGCTCAGGTCTTCGATAAATCTATTAGAAACCTGAGAAGAAGGAATGAATACGTTTACGCCGTTGACAACTGCGATCAGACCGCCTTTTACAACGTTTGTAACTGTACCTGTTACAACTGCTTTGTCGTTGTAAGCAGCTTCGATTTCTTCGATGCCCTTCTGAGCTTCGATACGTTTTCTGGAAAGCATAACATTGCCGTCGCCATCGTTTACGCGTACTACGAATACTTCGATTTCATCTCCAGGCTGAACTGTTTTGCTGGGAATCACTGTAGGGTCACTGCTGAATTCGCCTCTTGCGATGATACCATCGGATTTGAAGCCCAGGTTAACGGATACTTCTTCGTTTACAACCTGAATAACAGTGCCTTTTACCACGTCACCTGTGTGCAGGGTAACGAGGGATTCTTCTAACATCTGTTCGAATGTCGCTTCCTCACTTCCTCCTAAATTTTGTACTGCATTTTCTAATGCTTCACTCATAGTAACAACTACCTCCTTAATTATTGCAGGCGGTGTAGACGCACCTGCAGTTATACCTATTTTATCATCTTTTCCGAAATTATTCAACACCAAATCACAAATTGTTTCAATATGTACGGTATTTCCACAATTTTTTGCACAAATTTCCACAAGCTTCTGGGTATTGGAACTGTTTTTTCCGCCAATGACGATCATCTTATCTACGGTTTTGGACAGTTCTTCCGCTTCTGTCTGCCGTTTTTCCGTTGCGGAACAGATGGTGTTATGGACTTCCATGTTTATACCTCTGTTCTGCAAAATCTCAAGAATCTTGTCGAATTTTGCCTGACGGAATGTGGTCTGCACCACAACTGCGTATTTTTCTTTTTCGGGGATTTCCTTTGTTTTTGCCGCTTCTTCATCTTCCAGAATCACAGCAGCATTTTCGCACCAACCATTGATGCCAATAACTTCCGGATGTGTGCCGTCGCCAACGATGATGATACCCATGCCATCTGCCAGTTTTTCATGAACGATGTTATGGATTTTTTTCACAAAAGGACAGGTGCCATCCAGAATTTTCAGTCCCTTTGCTTCCGCTTCATCATACAAAGCTTTACCAACGCCATGGGAACGAATCAAGAGAGTTCCTTCTGTGAGTCCATCCAGATCTTCTACAATCTGCAGTCCTTTGGAAGCCAAGTCGTCTGTTACGGTTTTATTATGAATGAGCTGTCCATAGGAATACAGCTTGGGTTCCACACCAATGGCTTCATAAGCCATTTCAATGGCACGTTTTACACCAAAACAAAAGCCAGCGGATTCTGCCACACGAATATTGCTCATACTTCCACCCTCATTTCTCTTACTTTTTCCATGACTTTTTCCGTGATTTCTTCCATCATTTCCGTTGTCACTTTCTGTCCCTTGTATTCATCCAGATAAATGGGCTTGCCGTAACGGATATGAACAACGGAACGGAATTTATACTTACTGCTGATACAGATAGGAACAATAGGAGCTTCCCCTTTCAGGGCAAAAAGAGCAACACCAGCTTTTGCCGCCTTGGCTTCCCCTTCTTTGACACGGGTACCTTCTGCAAAAATCCCAAGAGCTTCGCCATTTTTCAGCAGTTTGATAGCTGTTTTCAGAGCTTTCATATCTGTGGTCTGACGGTCAACGGGAAAAGCGCCCAGAGCAGACAGCAGTTTTG
>CATZIM010000288.1 GCA_958420075.1 uncultured Clostridia bacterium
CAGACGGTCTGGTGGATGTCAACGGCAGACAAGTCCATCTCTATCCCATGTAAATGAAACAGCAAAATAGCTTCTTTATAAGAAAACAAAGAAAGCCAAAATCCTTATGATGACAAAGGATTTCGGCTTTCTTATTTTATTAAGATTTTATTTGTTACGTTTTCTTCTGAAAACAGCCGTCGCAATTCCCCTTAAGAAAGCAAGGAAAAAACAATGTTTTCTTAAGGGGAATTTGCTTTGGGATACCAGCTATTTTATTTGTATAGGAATAATCTTCTGTAAAAGAGAGCCAAAGCAGCCCCCAACAAAATAATTCTTCAGGGAGCCTGCTCCGGCATCGTCCTCTTGTCTGTATTTCCATATCCTTTGTTTCTCCCATCAGATAAAAACATCTCCCCTTCGGGAGATTGGTCACTGCATCCGATGAAGGTATTTTTCTTTCGTTGCCATACCGCCCCGAATATGGCGTTCTGCCTTATTGACCTCCAGCACCCGCCGCACGGACTTCGCCAGTTCCGGGTCGATCTTCTCCACCCGGTCTGTGATGTCTTTATGTACGGTGGATTTGCTGATGCCAAATTTCTTTGCCGTCTCCCGCACCGTGGCGTTGGTGTGGATCATAAACTGTGCCACTGCCACCGCGCGTTCTTCAATATAGCTTTTCAAACAAAAGCACTCCCCTGAGATATTCTTGATTATCTATATGCAGACAGGGCGCAGGATATGAATCGGGGGCTGCTTCCACAGAAAAACCATGGGTTTTATCACATTTTCCTATATGTTTTTCCCTGATAAAATGGTCTTTTCCCTGATTTTTTCGAAAAAAACCGCCCTTTTCCCACCAAAAAACAATGATTTTTGACAGGAAGACTTTTTCTGTTTTGGTATTTTTTCATAATAACTTCTTGTTTTTTCCTATGGAAAGTGATATATTTATTCGTATAAAACCCTTTTTCATGAGAATTTCATGAGAAATCATAAATTTTATGATAATTATTTTACGGATTTATTCGTTTTATCTATATAAAATAAACAAAAATTTGTACGCCAATGCTGTGCGGACTTTTCCAAACGGCATGGAAATATCAGAAAGGGGTAGATACTATGAAAAGACAATGGAAAATCATTGGGGCTCTGGGACTCTCCCTCTCCCTTTTGATGAGCAGTACCGTTTTGGCTGCCCACCCGAAAGGATATTGGCCCTATCTGTCTGCGTTCAACAACGCAAAGACAGCCAACAATCAGGCACAGATGATCACAACCGGCAATAAACTGCTGCAGTATTATCAGAACCTGCCGCTGGACAGCGATGTCGCTTCCATCCGTTACAACGTCAACTACGCAAATTACCCGATTTATGAAAAACAGGGCAATTACACCAAAGCCAAAGAAGCCTTGCAGCAGGTAGCCACCAACGGGGCTTATCTGGGCTTTACAGACGCGGTGACCATGGCAAACGAACGCATGCGGAAAATTTCTCCCAATGCACAGGTTTACGCACTGACAAACACTTCCGCGCCTTACTATGGTGCAAAACACGAACCCAAAAACGGTACATTATACGGCCGTGTATGGACAGAACAGAATGACAGCGCTGCCCAGAACGAAGCTATCGTTTCTTTCTATATTGAAATGGGTCAGAACGCAGCAGACTATGAACGTTTCATCGAGCCTTATGAAGGCGGCGACCATGTGATCCATATCGCTTGGAACTTCCCCGGCGAAGGCAGCACCGTAAGTGCCATCAACAGCGGCTCTTATGACAGCAACATCCAGCAGACACTCCAGTATCTGGCAACCATTGATGCGCCCGTTCTGCTGCGTATCGGCGGTGAAATGAACATCTGGACAAACGCTACCACAGGAGATGCTTTCAAAGCAGCTTATACCCGCATCGCAAAACAGGCAAGATCCATCTGCCCCAACGTGGCACTGGTATTCTCCACCAACTACACCTCTCCTTTTGGCGGCAGCATGGAACCTTACTTCCCCGATGCTTCTCTGGTAGACTGGGTAGGCACTTCCCTGTATAACAACAAATATCAGTCTGCTTCCAACCCCACTAAGGGCGTGGATAACAACGAAATGTACTTCGGTATCGGTGACTATGCAGATCCTGTGAAAAACCTGAGCCATACAGCAGATTTGGCGAAAAAATACAACAAACCCATCATCATCACCGAAGGGGGCAGTGGTTATCTGTCCGGCAATGCTGATACAACCACATTTGCCGCAGACCGTATCCGTGAAGCATATACCACACTGAACATGGTATATCCGCAGGTAAAAGCCATCATCCACTTTGACCGCAGCGGCAGCGGCTATGATTATTCTCTGCAGAACAACACTACCGTACAGGCAGCATACAACAGCGCACTCAAATCCAATCCCACACTGATGTCCAGCCCCAGCCAGACAGTGACACAGTCCTTCAAGCCTCTGTCTCAGGTAACAGGCGCAAACGGTGTTGTAACACTGCGTGCATACTGTGATGTCATCGGTCAGACTGTCACCGTAACCTATTCCGTAGACGGCAAATGGGTCGGCACACAGAAAACCGTGCCTTACAACTGCCAGCTGGATACTTCCACACTGACAGCAGGCAACCACACACTGAAAGTGGTATTCAACGCACCTAACGGCTACAGCCAGACACTGAATTATCAACTGACAAAAGCAGCCAACGGCAGCGTATCTTTCAAACAGGCATAAACACTCCGTCAGACAACGCAGTCTGACATACAGAAAAAGCCGGATACCCATAGGGGCATCTTCATAAGAAAACAAAGAAAGCTGAAATCCTGCAAAGGATTCCAGCTTTCTTATTTTTTGAAAGAAAAAAAGCACGACACCTTTCGGTGTCGTGCCTGCTGATTATTTATCACCTGCTGATGTTGTCCTTATCAGCCTTCAATGGCGATTCTGCCGTCATGTTCTACCTGAGGTGCTTCTTTTCTAGGCAGTGTCAATGTCAAAACACCGTCTTCATATTTTGCCTGCACATCGTTAGGTGTCATATGGTCACCTACATAGAAGGTACGGCGCATGGAACCTGCGTAACGTTCCTGACGCAGATAAATGCCATCTTCTTCTTTCTTTT
>CATZIM010000289.1 GCA_958420075.1 uncultured Clostridia bacterium
GAGTTGAAGCAGGTCAGATTATCGCCGACGGCGCTTCCACTTGTCAGGGTGAACTGGCACTTGGTAAGAACCCGCTGATCGGTTTCATGACATGGGAAGGTTACAACTACGAAGACGCGGTTCTGCTCAGTGAAAAACTGGTGCAGGACGACGTATATACTTCCGTTCATATCAATGAATTTGAAGCAGACGCCAGAGATACAAAACTGGGGCCTGAAGAAATCACAAGAGATATCCCTAACGTAGGCGAAGACGCACTGCGTGACCTGGATGAAAGAGGTATTGTCCGCATTGGTGCGGAAGTACACCCCAACGACATCCTGGTTGGTAAAGTAACACCTAAGGGCGAAACCGAACTGACCGCAGAAGAAAGACTGCTGCGTGCAATCTTCGGTGAAAAAGCAAGAGAAGTTAGAGACACTTCCCTGCGTGTACCTCATGGTGAAACAGGTATCATCGTAGACGTTAAGATCTTTACCAGAGAAAACGGCGACGACGTAGGTCCCGGCGTAAACCAGCTGGTAAGAGTTTATATTGCACAGAAACGTAAAATCTCCGTGGGCGACAAGATGGCTGGTCGTCACGGTAACAAAGGGGTTGTGTCCCGTGTACTGCCTGTGGAAGATATGCCCTTCCTGCCTAACGGCCGTCCACTGGACATCGTACTGAACCCTCTGGGTATTCCTTCCCGTATGAATATCGGGCAGGTATTGGAAACCCACCTGTCCCTGGCTGCAAAAGTTCTGGGCTGGAAAATCAGCACACCTGTATTCGACGGTGCAAACGAAATCGACATCATGGATACACTGGAAATGGCAAACGACTATGTCAACACAGAATGGGAAGAATTCTCCGAAAAATGGAAACCCCTGCTGGAAGGCGATATCTATGATGAACTGTATGCAAACAGAGATCACAGAGAAGAATGGAAAGGCGTTGCCATCAGCAGAGACGGTAAAGTTTCCCTGCGTGACGGCCGTACCGGTGAATTCTTCGATAACCGCGTAACCATCGGTTACATGCACTACCTGAAACTGCACCATCTGGTAGACGATAAGATCCACGCACGTTCCACTGGTCCGTACTCCCTGGTTACCCAGCAGCCTCTGGGTGGTAAGGCACAGTTCGGCGGTCAGCGTTTCGGTGAAATGGAAGTTTGGGCGCTGGAAGCATACGGCGCAGCTTACACACTGCAGGAAATCCTGACAGTGAAGTCCGACGATATCGTAGGTCGTGTAAAAACTTACGAAGCCATCGTTAAGGGCGAAAACATCCCCGAACCCGGCGTGCCTGAATCCTTCAAGGTACTGCTGAAAGAACTGCAGTCCCTGGCACTGGATATCCGCGTACTGCGTGAAGACCAGACTGAAGTAGAAATCAAGGAATCCATTGAAGATGTGGATGATCTGAATGTAAATATCGACGGCTTTGAAGGAGATGACGATGAATTCCGTCGTCCCAGACCTATGACAGCCGAAGAAGAACTGGTGGACTTCCTCTTTGATGATGAAGAAGGCACCGTACACGACAACAGCGATCTGCTGTCCGACGATTATGCCGGCGGCGAAGAACTGTTGGACGATTATGATGAAGAATAAGAAAGGAGAACAAGCCCATGAGCACACAAAACACAGAACAGGGAATTGTTTTTGATTCCATTAAGATTGGATTGGCTTCTCCTGAAAAAATCCATGAATGGTCCAGAGGCGAAGTAAAGAAACCCGAAACCATCAACTACAGAACACTGAAACCTGAAAAAGACGGTCTGTTCTGCGAAAGAATCTTCGGGCCCACAAAGGACTGGGAATGCCACTGTGGGAAATATAAAAGAATCCGTTACAAAGGCGTTGTCTGCGACCGCTGCGGCGTTGAAGTAACAAAGGCAAAGGTTAGAAGAGAAAGAATGGGTCACATTGAACTGGCTGCACCCGTTTCCCACATCTGGTACTTCAAGGGTATCCCTTCCAGAATGGGTCTGATTCTTTCCATGAGCCCCAGAGCACTGGAAAAGGTTCTGTACTTTGCGTCTTATATCGTACTGGATGCAGGGGACACAGAACTGCAGTACAAACAGCTGCTGAGCGAAAGAGAATACAGAGAAGCATACGATAAATACGGCAACCGTTTTGAAGCAGCAATGGGTGCGGAAGCAATCAAAAGACTGCTCCAGGACATTGATCTGGAAAAAGAAGCCGACGAGCTGAAAAAACAGCTCGTCGACACCACAGGTCAGAAACGTGTGCGTATCATTAAGAAACTGGAAGTTGTGGAAAGCTTCCGTGTATCCGGCAACAAGCCTGAATGGATGATTCTGGATGCCATCCCGGTTATTCCTCCCGACATCCGTCCTATGGTACAGCTGGACGGCGGCCGTTTCGCAACCAGTGACCTGAATGATCTGTATAGACGTGTTATCAACAGAAACAACCGTCTGAAAAGACTGCTGGATCTGGGCGCGCCTGACATCATCGTTAGAAACGAAAAAAGAATGCTGCAGGAAGCAGTTGACGCCCTGATCGACAACGGCAGACGCGGCAGACCTGTAACAGGCCCCGGCAACAGAGCGCTGAAATCTCTGTCCGATATGCTGAAAGGTAAACAGGGTCGTTTCCGTCAGAACCTGCTGGGTAAACGTGTTGACTACTCCGGCCGTTCCGTTATCGTTGTAGGCCCCGAACTGAAGATTTTCCAGTGCGGTCTGCCTAAAGAAATGGCTATCGAGCTGTTCAAACCTTTTGTAATGAAGAAACTGGTGGAAGATGGTCTGGCTCACAACATCAAATCCGCTAAGAGAATGGTAGAAAGACTGCAGACAGAAGTTTGGGACATCTTGGAAGATGTCATCAAAGAACATCCTGTTATGCTGAACCGTGCCCCAACCCTGCACAGACTGGGTATCCAGGCATTTGAACCCGTACTGGTAGAAGGCCGTGCAATCAAACTGCATCCTCTGGTATGTACCGCGTACAACGCCGACTTCGACGGTGACCAGATGGCGGTTCACGTACCTCTGTCCGTAGAAGCACAGGCAGAATGCAGATTCCTGCTGCTTTCTCCTAACAACTTGCTGAAACCTT
>CATZIM010000290.1 GCA_958420075.1 uncultured Clostridia bacterium
CGGGCAGATACGGATGCTTATATTCCTTAAGTTTTTCATAAAGGGAATGGTTTCCTCTCAATTCTTTGCGGATTATTTTTTTCTTTGTTTCTGAATCCCGCAAAAGAACAATGCGGCTCTTTTCAGTTTCATGCAGTATCTTAATTTCTTCCAGCATTGATTTTCTCCCCCATATCATTCCGATGTTTCCATATTGTCAGTGTACCACAAGCCATGATATCAGAAAAGTTATTCATAAAAAATTGCTCATGTTGCCATGAGCAATTTTCGTTATTTATTTGATTCCTGTCCAAACTTCATATGTATTTTCCTGCTCTCTTGTATACTCATGGCCATTTGCCGCTTCCATCATAGAGCCATATGCCCAATGCTGGAAGGACAAATCACTGAATGTACGCAGGTCTTTCAGATTTTCCACGATAAATGTCATATCCGCTGTACGATTTTCCATACGATTGATCACGCTTGTTACTTCTGCCCGAGTAATATAGCGGTCAGGACCGAAAGTACCATCAGGATAGCCGCTGATCCAACCATTTTCTGTTGCACCTGCCACTGCGCCATAATACCACATATTCTGTGACACATCTGCAAAACTGCAAGCGGCACCTTTTTCTGCCTTTGCAAAATTCATTGCCATGGTAACAAATTCTGCACGGGTAATGGGCGCGTCAGGTTTGAATGTACCATCGGGATAGCCATTAATGACGCCCATACCTGCCAGCGTGGTAACTGCATTCCCATACCACTGGTTCATGGAAACATCCGTAAATGTTTTTGCTGCACCACTTTTGCCAGAAAGCAGGTTATAGAACATGGCAGCCGCTTCCGCACGGGTGATGATTCTGTCAGGACCAACAGTCCCGTCTGGATAACCGCTGATATATGCATCATGTGTCATTGTTTCCGCATCTTTCCATACTGCATAAAGATCATAAGAGCTGCCCGGCATACGGAATGTATCTCCCACTTTGTAATCTACTTTGCCCTCTTCTTCTAAACTCCATCCTGCAAGCACTTTCCCTCTGGGAGCGGTAAAGATATCCCCTCTGACAGTAACTGTTTCACCCGGAATAAATCTGCCATCTTTTACAGTATCGTCATCATTATGATAACGAACATAATAGGTGTTGGAAGTGTGACTGCCGCCACTGGAGGAAGAACCGCCGCCGCTTTCTTCTTTTTCTTTGAAGGTTGCGTGAATGGTGTGAGATGCAGTTACATTATTGAAAGTATATTCGTATGTTGTTTTTTCTGCCGCTTCTGTTTCGGCCTTGCCGTCTACCAGAACTTCATTGATGACATAACCTGTATCAGAAGTGATGACAAAAGTTTGATCCGCATTTTCTTTTACTTTTACGGTTCCACTAGGATCAATGGTTCCATGATCTTCAGCGGTCGCTGTAATTTCATATCCGGCAGCAACTTCTTCGATTTTTGTCAGTTCCCACATAGAACCGTATGTATCATGTTTTGGTTCTTCTAGCAATTCTACATCTGAACGGTATGTTCTGTTTTTTTCATCTGTGAACTGTACCGCATTTCCGGTTCTGTTTGATGCTGGAACAACCTCAAGATTTTGCACATCTGCAAACAATGTATAGAATCCTGGATAATTTCCTTTATCAGCCTCATCAATTTGAATCAACGACTCTCTCCCAATAAACTGATTGTTGCTGATTTCCAAAATTCCTTTCGTTTGATCTGTTTGCTCATTCCATCCGATTATCAAACCTGTACTTGCCTCAGACCCTGCATTTTTATTTTTTTCTGATGAAATAGTACCGTTTACTTCTACTTTATTTCCATTAAATGAAACAACAGTTGATGCTGAACCAGACATCACTGCAGCATTCAGTCCTGCTGCAATGGCAATCCCTTCTTCATCACCTGTTTGTACTGCATGTATGTCACCGTAAACCTTCACGTCCGCATTTTTGATAAAATAATAGCTATCAATACTCTGAAAACCATTAAATCCTGCTGATATCGCTTGTACTGGAGATTCTGCAATAATATCTCCTTCTACCGTTACATCACAATCTCTTCTGTGTGTTTTATTTGTATAGCTGTATCCAGCCGCAGTCGCATCTGCCTGCTGACTGGTAGCAGTGATAGAGCCCTTGACATATACGGAATTTTCATAGATATGATCTGGACGATCATAATAATCCCTGCCGGAGCTGGTAACGAAACCTGCCGCAACCGCGCCGCCAGCATTTGCATTTGCAGTGATATCTCCCTCCATAATATTTACTTTATTATGATTGTAAGATAAATCAGGTACGGAACTCGCTGTATTCATCATTTGATGTGCAAAACCGGATGCGAAAGCCGCACCTGCATAAGTTTCAGAATCAGTTCTTGCTGTAATGGCTCCCACATTTACAGTATTATTTTCAAAATTTCGTCTGCTATCAATGGACCATCCGCCTGTATTCAACATAAAACCATAGGCATACGCATCACCATTGCTATATGCATACACATCTTCTTCTGCGTCACCTTCTTCATTCACGGCCTTAATTTCATTTTTCACATTAACTTCACAGTCATGGGTGTATCCTTGCAGATATCTTGCCATACCAAATGCGGAAGACGATCCTTGTTCGGAATCCGCAATGATATTTTCGGCATATACAGTTACATTGGAAAATTCTTCTAAAGTATTACAGCCAAAACCAGCACTAGAATCTGAATTGCCTACAGCAAAGCCATACGCAGATGCATGTCCATCCCCTGTATAACTTTGAATATCTCCGGTAACATCAACAGAAATATTTTCATATTTTACAGCATCCAAAGCATCACCTTGTGCCGCAAAATAAGCAAACCCTGTCGCCGTTGTATCTCCATCAAGCCTATCAGTTGCGCCAACATTGCCATTTACAGTTACAGAAACATCTTCTGCAGAAGCGCCCCATAAATACCATGCGAAGCCTGTAGCCAGGTGTTGCGCTTCGCCACCATAATGGATATACCAGTTGCCATAGTTATAGGGAGGAGCCAATAAAGAACCATAATATTTGGAGTAATCATGATCTGCAGGAAGAATATCTCCCTGTACTTCTA
>CATZIM010000291.1 GCA_958420075.1 uncultured Clostridia bacterium
TGATATAATTTGTATGCCGCCTGAAATACTTCTTTGTTGGAAACCATATATCCCATGCGCCATCCTGTCATGGCAACACTTTTTGAAAAACCATTGACTGTGATCACGCGATCCCGAATAGATTCTTTGGATGCCATACTAATGTTTTTATGATCATCGTAAATAATCTTTTCATAAATTTCATCCGCAAGCAAGTAAACATCTGGATGTGCCAGCAGGAAATTTTCCAAAATATCCGCTTCATCTTCATGGAGAATCCGTCCGGTTGGATTATTGGGGTAATTGATGATCAGCATTTTTGTTTTTGGTGTATATGCTGCTTCCAATTTATCTTTGGTAATACGATATTGATTTTTGTAATCCAACTTTACTTTCACACATTTGCCGCCTGCTGCTTGGATAATAGGCTCATAAGATACCCAAGCCGGATCCAGTACAATGACTTCATCTTCTGGATTCAATACCGCATTGACAGCCAGATAAATGGCATTTTTCCCACCTGGTGTCAAAAGGATATGATCCACATCGCATACAACACCGTTTTCTTCCATCATTTTTTTCTGAATAGCTTCACGCAGTTCTAAAATGCCAGGACCTACAACATAATGAGTATTTCCTTCCAACAAGCTTTTCATAGCTGCCATGGTAATAGGTGCCGGTGTATCGAAGTCAGGTTCTCCCCCTGCCAGACTGATGATTGCAGGATTCGTTTTCTGCATTTCTTTTGCTTTTCCCATGAGTGTAACAGACGCAGAAGGCTGCATCTGAAGTATTTTTTGATTCATAAAACCGCTCCTTTCGCTTTACGCATATCTTTGTTGATTTCATTCTAAGCTATATCAAATTATTAGTAAAATATTTAATTTAGATAATAAATATCTATTATTTAGATATTTTGTAAGCGAGATATTTTCTTTTAATATAGAATTGAATTATAAATATCTAGAAATTTCTTCTTCAAAAAAGATTCTTTGGAAAAATCTTTCCTTTTCTTAAGAAAGGTATATCCATCTTTTAACGCAAAAAGGCAGGAGAATTTTCTCACTGCCTAAAACTATTGATTTATGATATTTTATTAAATTTTCCATTATACACTTATCATTCGCAAAAATCCTTCTGTTTCACAACATTCAAATCATTACACTGCTATCTCGATTCTGTTCACTCTGCATCCAATGATAAATATGATAACTAACATTTTAATAATAATTTTCACGTTTTACCTATCCACTTCTACTGCCACTTATCCAAAAACAATATCTATGCGATAAAGACAATTTTTCAGTTTTATCAGACGAAGCAAATGAAAAAGGCTCATCATCTGTATTTTCCAGATAACGAGCCTTTTCAGACGTTAGAACAATGACACTCAAAATAAGTCAAACTATGCTTTTGTATAGTTCCTTTTTGTTTGTAATTTTTTCTTCTATTCTCTTCTAATTTTCAACTAAATGAGTCTTAACACACAAATTATCATAAACATTTCTTTTGATCTGCATATTCATCAATGAGATTCTTATGCTGCATCCGTTGTCTTTTCTTTTGTCAGGGCTTGTTTAAATACAGTAATGCTTGCGATAATAACAACGCCTACAATGATCCAAACAAGCAGATCTTTTTCCATGCTTTTTACAAGATATGCAGCTGTAGCTACACCAAAAACGCCACTGATCATAATGATGATAGACATCAATTTATCATATTTGCCAGACTTAATGTAAGTAATAGAAGACATAGGCATTACTGCTGCACAGGATGCCATCATAATAGGGAAAGATACCAAGGGGTCCATACCTGCAAAGTATACAATCGCCATACAAGGTGCATAGAAGCCTACCCCCATGGACTGACCTACACCGCAGAAGAACAAACCAATTGCAGAGGCAATCAAAGGAATACCGGAAAGTCCCAATGCTGTATTGCCTTCACCCAGAATATCCAGTACGCCAGACTGGCGCAGAGCCATTAAAATTGCAGTCAGTGCCAATGCTGTTGCAATAACCAACTGTACCTTTTTTACAGGCAGTTTGGAAACAACCTTCGCTCCGGCAATCCCACCAATAATAGAGGCAATAATCAATACGATCAAAGTAAATGCTTCTACTTCAACAATGGTCAGGAAAATAAAACCTTCAAACATGACCGGAATGGTATTTGCTACATTCAGTGTACCAGGTACATTACTATCATCCTTTACCAGATGAAAAGTTCTGTAAATAATGGTCTGGGGCGCAAAGCTGCCGATGCCCAATGTATCCAAAAAATTTGTTATATAGCCCTGTGCCACATTGATGAAATTTTTCAGAGGACCATCACTGTGAATTTCACTTCTGTGTTTCCATACATCCTGGAAAAAAACGCCCAGATAAGCAAGCATCAAAGCGCCTAAACCTAATTGAACGACCGTAATCATGTTGTTTTCTCTCCTTTTTATTCGAATTTGTGAATTGCTATTCTATTCAGACTTTTTTTACAGTTTCCATATAATGATCAAAATCATTTTCTACATCCAGATCGGAACGATATGTCAAATGACTTACAATGATATTGACGATTATGGAAATGCAAAATACCGGAAGTAATTCATAAATATCCCATATTCCACCAAAAGGACGAATCAAGTATTTCCAAACAAAAACGCCTGCGGCACCTGTCAGCATCCCCAACAGTACGCCCTGATGTGTTGTTTTCTTCCAAAACAGTGACAGCAGCATAACCGGTCCAAAGGTTGCGCCGAATCCTGCCCATGCAAAGGATACAATTTCAAAAACAGAACTATTTGGATCAAATGCCATCAAAACGCCAACGACTGCAATGAGTATCACCGTTACTCTGGCAATCCATACAGATTTATGAGGGGGAATCTGTAAATGTAATGTATCCTGCAGCAAATCCTGTGAAATACTGGAGGATGCTACCAAAAGCTGAGAATCAGCTGTTGACATAGTTGCTGCCAATATTCCAGAAAGAATTAGTCCTGCAATCACTGCAAACATCACACCATTTTGACTTAAGAGAGAGGCAACTTGAATGATCAGTGTTTCTGAATCTGCCCCTTCCAAAACAG
>CATZIM010000292.1 GCA_958420075.1 uncultured Clostridia bacterium
TATGATATGACACTGGAAGAACTGTATCAGATGAATCCTAGCGCAAAAGATGCAGTAGTCATCGGTCAGACATTGAACGTTACCGAACAGAAGCCAATGGTTTCCGTCAAATCTGTGGAAACACAGGTGCTGACCAGTGTGGAACCCAAACAGTATGAAACACAGTATGACGACACCAAACCTGCCAGCTACCAGCGGGTAATTCAGCAGGGCAAGGACGGTCAGAAAAAAAGCACCATCCAGATTACACGCGTCAATGGTTTTGTGACAGAGGAAAAAGAAGTTTCCAAAGAAGTGATTCAGGAACCTGTCAATGAAATCATTTTGAAAGGGACGCAGTAATATAAATGAAAATATGGGGACAACATAAAAAAAGAGGAGGAACCAAAGATGAGCATTACATTTTCAGTCAAAGGCGATGCTGTGACAAAACAGGACTTTGCCGCAATGGCAGAAGAAGTGAAAGCATGTCACACAGCGCTTCATGAAAAAACAGGCAAAGGCAACGACTTCGTAGGCTGGGTAGACTGGCCTGTAGATTACGACAAAGAAGAATTTGCCCGCATCAAAAAAGCAGCGGAAAAAATTCAGAAACAGAGTGAAGTACTGATCGTTATCGGTATCGGCGGCTCTTATCTGGGTACCAGAACTGCGCTGGACTTCATCAAAACACCTTTTTACAACGAAGATAAAAAGAAAACAACCCCCGACATCTATTTCGTGGGCAACAACATCAGCTCCGCTTATCTGAGCGATATTCTGGGTATTCTGGGTGACAGAGATTTCTCTGTAAACGTTATCTCCAAATCCGGTACTACTACAGAACCTGCCATCGCTTTCCGTATCTTCAAACAGCTGCTGGAAAACAAATATGGCAAAGAAGGCGCAGCAGAACGTATTTACGCAACAACAGACAGAGCCAGAGGCGCACTGAAAACCATGTGCAACACAGAAGGCTATGAAACATTCGTCATCCCCGATGATATCGGCGGCAGATTCACTGTTCTGACAGCCGTAGGCATGCTGGCTATGGCAGTGGCAGGCGTAGACATCGACAAAGTCATGGAAGGCGCACAGTGGGCAAGAGAAGCTTACAGCAATCCTGACATCATGGAAAACCCCTGCTATCAGTATGCGGCAGCAAGAAACTTCTTCTACCGCAACGGCAAAACAGTGGAAATTCTGGCAAACTATGAACCTCACATGGTTTCTTTCGGTGAATGGTATAAACAGCTTTACGCAGAAAGCGAAGGCAAAGACGGCAAAGGTATTTTCCCTGTAGCTGCAAACTTCTCCACAGACCTGCACTCCATCGGTCAGTTCATCCAGGAAGGCAGCCGTTATTTCTTTGAAACCGTTATGTGGTGCAAAGAACCTAAGAGCACAGTGCTGGTGCCTTTCGATGCGGAAGATCTGGATGGTCTGAACTTCCTGAAAGGCAAAGAAATGCAGTTTGTAAACAGCAAAGCATTTGCAGGCACTATGCTGGCACATATGGACGGCGGCGTACCCAACATGGTTATCGAAATGGATCGTATGGACGCTTGGCACTTCGGCGCACTGGTTTACTTCTTTGAAAAAGCAGTGGGCATCAGCGGCTATATGCTGGATGTAAACCCCTTCAACCAGCCCGGTGTAGAAGCATACAAGAAGAACATGTTCGCACTGCTGGGCAAACCCGGTTACGAAGATATGAAAGAAGAACTGGAAAAACGTCTGAACGGCTGATACGTTTTTCAGTAAGAAAAGAAAAAGCACAGAACATTTAGATGCTTCTTCATCAGAAAATCAAAAAAGCTGAAATCTTTACAATAATAAAAGATTTCAGCTTTTTTATTTGGATTTATCCGGTATATTTTCTTGGTTCCCCTTAAGAAATCAAGGAAAAGGAAAATCAATGTTTTCTTAAGGGGAAGTTGCTTTTGTTCTGTGCTTTTTTGTTATCCTTCTTTGGGAATTGCCCAATCCTGAAGCAGTGCGTGGATGCCTTCTGTGTCTTCTAAATAAACCACATAACCTTCTGGTTGTGTGGAAAGGCTGTTTTCCGGGAATTTGATGCGGATGGAATCGCCTATGAATATCACATAATCCAGTCGGAAAGCGGATTCCATGGCGGCTCTGTCTGCGTCAGACAGGTCTGCCAGTGCCAGAAGTCTTGTGCCGATTTCATTTTCCGGACAGATGAACAGTTCCGCAGTGGGAATAGGGATTTCTGTTTCTCTGTCCACTGCCAGTCCTACAGAGTTGGAAGTTGTGTTGTTTATATCCGTAGAAAGTCTGACTTCTGTTTCAAGATAATAGAGTTCCTCATTGGAAGCTGTCAGAGAGGTTGTCTGCGAAACAGCATATGGATAAAAATCACCGGGATTTTCTGTTTCTTTGTATGCGGCATAAGCCTGTTCCAACAGTTCGGAAAGGTCATACAAAGGACCCAATTCCAGTTTTTGCAGAACGGAAGCTGTGGACTGAGATTCGGTAAGGAGCAGTGTGCCATCTTCCAGTTCATACCGGTTTTCGCCTTCTTTTTCCACAAGGTGCAATGTGGTGCCATCAGCAAGGACTTTGGTATTTACTTTATAACCGCCCTCCAGATGGATGATGCTGGCGGTGTAGCCGGGAATTTCCTCCCCTTCATAAGAATCGAATGTTTTGGTATTGGCATCGGCGTAGACGGAAACAGCAGGATATACAGCATCATTTTCCAGAAAATCCTCCACGGTGATTTCTCCGTTTAGCTGGTCTACGACGGTATCTTCCGTAAGGAAAAAGCGGACGATTCCGTGGGATTCTGTTTCCGTGACAATGGCGGTAAGATTGCTGTTTTCATCAGTTTCCCGTCCAATGACCTCTCCTTTGAGCCACATTTCCCGTCCGCAGCCGGAAAGCGCCAGTAAACCAAACATCAGCAATACAATCAATCTTTTCATATCAATTCCCCCTTAAATATGCCCTTTTTTTCAGTCTATCATAGGAAAGTGGAGAAAGCCATGTATACTTGTCTGATAACGGGGCAATATGGAACAAAACTGCAGCGAAAGGACCAGACGCTGACACTGCAGGGA
>CATZIM010000293.1 GCA_958420075.1 uncultured Clostridia bacterium
CTTTTCGATATGAAACAGGCACAGTATCCTGTGCCTGTTTCCATTCACGCAATTTGATTTGCGAATCTTACTTTTCGGGTTCAGTTACGATAGCTGTTTCTTCGATCAGCTTCATAGCAGCTCTTACCAGCATATCCTGTCTCAGAGCTTCTTTGTCTTCGTCTTTCATCATTTCCAGCATTACTTTGCCGTCGATGCCGTAGCTTTCGCCGTATTTTACAACTTCTGCATCCAGATCTTCCTGAGAGATTGTCAGGTTTTCTTCTTTTGCGATCTGTTCCAGCATCAGTCTAGCGTTTACGCTCTTGATGCTTGTGTCTTTGAATGTTTCTTTCATAGCTTCTTCGGAAGTGCCCATGTACTGATAGTAGATGTCCATGGTCAGGCCCTGCTGCATGATGTTCTGTTCGAATTCTCTCATCATGCTGTTGATTTTGTTATCATACATAACCTGAGGTACTTCCATTGTGCAGTTAGCTACTGCTGCATCCAGCAGTTTGTCGCCCTGGAGCTGTTTTGCTCTTTCTACTTTGTCTGTTGCCAGTTTGCCCGCGATGCTTGCTCTGTATTCATCCATTGTGGAGAATTCGGAAACATCTTCTGCGAAAGCGTCGTTCAGTTCAGGCAGTTCTTTTGCTGTGATGCCTTTCAGTTCGATAGCGAATACTGCTGCTTTGCCAGCCAGTTCAGGTGCATGGTAAGCTTCGGGGAAAGTTACGTTGATGTCGAATTTTTCGCCTACGCTGTGACCAACGATCTGATCTTCGAAACCTTCGATGAAGGAATGAGAACCCAGTTCCAGGTCATGTTCGTCGGATTTGCCGCCTTCGAAAGGAACGCCGTCAACGCTGCCTTCGTAGCTGATTTTCGCAACATCACCCATCTGAGCGGGTCTGTCTGTTACTTCTACCAGTCTAGCGTTCTGTTTCTGAACTTTTTCCAGTTCTTTTGCGATTTCTTCGTCTGTTACTTCTGTGGGAACTTTTTCCACGGACAGACCTTTGTACTGACCCAGAGTTACTTCGGGTTTTACAGTTACATCAATGATGAATTTAATGCCTTTTGCTTTGTCGATGTATTCAACATCCAGAGTGGGAGCGGAAACAACGTCCAGACCCAGTTCTTTGATTGCTGCCATGTATTCATCGGGGAAGATGTGGTTGATTGCATCTTCGTAGAAGAAGTTTTCGCCGTACTGCGCTTCGATGAGCTTTCTGGGCACTTTGCCTTTTCTGAAACCAGGCAGAGAGATCTGGTTTTTGTTTTTGTTGTAAGCGAAAGCCAGACCTGTTTCCAGTGTTTCAGGGCTTACTTCGAAAGAAAATTTTACTTCTGTTTTTTCTTTGCTGATCAGTGTTGCATTATTCATGGTTAGAAGTTCCTCCTTAAAAAATATCTGTATCTGACAACTTCATTTTTTCTGTTTTGTATGCTGTCATTTTTCCGGCAGTCCTTGAAAACTGCACAATCAAAGCATATTATAACACAGCAAAATCCGAAAATCTACTGCTATTTATAAAAAATCCCTTTGTTTTCGGGAAAAAAGCGTCAAATGATTTCCCTTTCCGCAAAAATCAGCTCCGCCTCTGTATTTTTTTCCATAAAATCCAGCACATGCTGCACCATACTGTCCGCGTGGCGGCTTTCGTTGGAGACGCAGGCAAAGCCAATGGTCAACAGTTTATGGTTATCCTGATTGTCCACTTCCGCAATGGAAATATTGAATTTGTGCCGTGTCTTTTCCATGAGGCTTTTGAGCACCATCCGCTTTTCCTTCAGGCTGGTGACCCAGTCAGCCCGAAAAGTCACTTCGCAGGTACCAATAATCATTTCCATCATCCTCTCTGACGCTGATTTTTTATACATGGTATACCATGACCCATGTGTCTGCCTGTTCTTCGACGATTTCAAATCCCAATCGTTCATACAATCTATGGGCAGGATTTTCTTTCTGAACGGAAAGAGAAATCCCCGGTAAGTTCCTTTTTTGAATTTCTTCCAAAAACTTCACCAAAAGAACTGTACCAATGCCTTTGCCCCGAAAGGACGGCAAAAGGGAAACTGCCAGCTCTGGCATACCCTCCACACTGCCGTATCCCTGCAAATATCTGCACCATGCGGCACCAATGACCCGCGTTCCTTGTACCGCACACATGCAGAAATCTCCATCTTTGCCAAAATCCACAATATAGGACTGCAATTCCGGCATCTCTACCACTTCTCTGGGCGGGGGTGTGACGCCCGGCGGCAGAAAAATGGCTTCATAGAGAAAATCTGACAGCAAGGGATGCTCTGTGGCTTTCATGGGCCGAAACTCAATTTCTTCCAGAAAGTTCCCGCAGTTTTTCCCGCAATTTTCCATAGGCTTCCTCCACATCTGTCACAGAAAGCACCGTCTGCTCCATGGGGCACATGCCGTCTTTCTTCCGATTGATGATATAAGGCACTTTTGTTCCATAAGAAACAGCAATACCACTATCTTTCAGTGTTTCCAAAGCATGTTCGCTGATGATTTTGGCATACAGGTATTTTGCGCCGCCCTTGCACAGGAGAAATGCTGCCGCTTTCCCAATGACCTGGTCAGCCACTGCCGCTCCCTGCAAAAATTCCGGGCACTCTGCCAAAATTTCCATCATAGGAGCAATGCCTTTTTTCTGTGATGTTTTTTGCTCGCCAGAGGTGGATACTGCTGCAAAAGTCACGCCTTCCGCCTCCAGTGCTTTTTTCGCCTGTTCCAGTAAATCCAAGTGCTTCTCTCCTTTTATTTCCAAATGCGTTCGTCGAAATCTTTCTGCACCTTCTGCAAATCCATGGGAATATTGATCTTCTGAGGGCAATTTACCATGCATTTTCCGCAGGAAACGCAGCTAGTGGGTTTTTCGCTTTCCGCCTTGCCTTCCCAGCCAAAACGAACGCTTTCGTAACGCTGATACATATGATACGTATTCCACAGCTTAAAGTTCCCAGGAATATCCACTCCATGAGGACAAGGCATACAGTAACGGCATCCTGTACAGCCATTCTGTACACGAGCCCGCAGCGCCGCCGCCGTAT
>CATZIM010000294.1 GCA_958420075.1 uncultured Clostridia bacterium
AGGGGAAAAACCTTTTCAAATTTTTTAAGTTTTATAAAAAGTGTGTCAAAATCCTGTAAAGATTTCCAGATTTTGCTTTTTTTCCAGTTGTTTCAGGTATTTTTCTTTTTTCACCGCAAAATCTGCGGGCTGGTGTATAGGTTTCTGCAGCAGGTCAAAAAGAGTGCCTGCCAGCACCTTAGCTGTACGGATATAGCAGTTTTCTTTGTCAGCAATGGTGAAATTGTCGTTGTGGAACTGCCCTTTTATGCCGGAGAAGCCCATCTGCACCGCAGGCAGCAAAAATCCCAGATCCCCAATGTCACCGGAAGCACCGGAAACTACATTCCGCAGGATCTGATCCTCCTCGCAGAAAAGCAGCATGTTTTCCAGCACCATTTCATTCATTTCCGCGGACTGACGCAGGGGCAGATAGCCGGGGGTGGTTTCTGTTTCGCAGCCTAATCCCAGAGCGGCAGCGCAGTGACGGATGCACTGTTCCACCTGTTCCTCTGCGGCAAAAAGCGTTGTGTTGTCATTGGCACGGATATAAGTTTCCATGACCGTCCGGTCAGGAATGATGTTGACAGTGCCGCCGCCTTCCGTAATGACAGGATGCAGCTGTAAACCGGCAGAGGCAGGGAAGCGGTCTTTCAGGAAAGCCAGTGCGTTCTGCGCCAGTACTGCGCCGTGAAGGGCGTTTCTGCCCAGATGAGGCGCTGCGCCGGAGTGGGACGCTGTACCAAGAAAGACGGCTTTTTTCGCCAGAAAACCTGCCAGTGTGGAATTGATGTCGAATAGATAGTCAGTTTCGCCGTTGGCATGGGCAGAAAGAACGCAGTCCACATCGTCAAAATATCCTTCCGCTATCATATTCTGCTTGCCGGAGCGATAACGAATCTTGCCTTCTGCGATGCATTGATCACGGAAAGCAAAATCAATGAATTCTTCCGCCGGTGTAAAAAAGAAACTGATACGTCCGCTGTTTTTCTTTGGAAGACCGCAGTCAGCCAGTGCACGGATCAGTGCCAGCGCCAAAGTGGTCTGGATGCTGTGTCCGCAGGAATGGACAGTGCCGTTTTTGCTTTTGCAGGGTAGTGCGTCCATGTCGCTGACAAAGGCGATATGGGGAGAACCGCTGCCCAGTGTGACGCGGATACCTGTCATGGCAATGCCGGATTCATATGGAATGTTCCATTGATCTAACAGAGATGTAATGGCTGAGGCGGTTTTTACTTCCTGAAAACCCAGCTCCGCACAGTCAAAAAAGGCATCGCCCCAAGCCAGGATTTCTGCCTGCCGCTGGTCAATGGCAGCAAAAAGAGATTCTTTTTTCATGATGTTTCCTCCTTATTCCCATTCCAGTGTCATACCAACAGCCACTTCCTGTATGGGGGAAACGGCGTGAAGTGCCGCCCGCACAGGAAAAGCCGTGCAGTGGCAGGGATACAGCGCAGAAATTTGCTCTTTTGCCAGAAAATCAACGGTTTTTTGGCTTCGCTCATTTTCTTCCATCAGATGCAGTCCGCCCAGAAGTCCCAGCACCTTTGTTTTGCCTGTGACAGCTTTGGCATACTGTATGATGTTGCAGATACCGGCGTGAGAACAGCCAGTGATGATGTAAATGCCTGCATCTGTCACATAAGCAAGTGCGGTGTCATCGTCAATGATGTCAGGGACAGTCTGTCCGTCAATGATGGTTTCGCCGATGGCGTAGGCAGGCTCAAAATCTATAGTGTGGGGAATTTCTCCCAGAAAAACCAGATGATCTGTGAGCCACAGAGGGTCTTCGGTAAATTCCAGAATTGTTTTTTCCTGCAATTCTTTCATAGACAGAGGGCTGCCGATGTCCATGCCGTTCCACTGCTTCGGCAGCAGGGCATGGGGATGGGCAATGAGCCGTGGCTTTTTGGAAAAAGGCAGTGCCAACAGATCAGGCAGACCGCCGGTGTGGTCGTTATGCCCATGAGAAAGCAGAATGGCATCTGCTGTAGTCAAATCAATGCCCATGGCTTTGGCGTTTTTCAAAAAAGCGTCAGAATAGCCCGTATCGAATAAAAAGCGTTTGCCATCTGCTTCCAGCCAGTAAGAAACGGCAGGCTCCCCCAGATGGTAAACGTCGATTTCTGTGTGGTTGTCCATTAAAACAGTCAGTTTCATGGAAATCCCTCCTTTGTGTTGGGGTTGTGTATGACTCCATTATAAGGAAAAAGGAAGGAAAATACAATTGTGTTAAGGGCGTATCGAATAATAGACGGAGAAGGGGAGAGGAAAGTTCCGGAAAATAAAGAGAAAAAGTGATGGAAATAATAGGAAGAAAAAGATAGCGGAAGGTGGCAGTTACAAACTAAAAAAACACCACACACTTTCGTGTATGGTGTTCTTTGAATTGCGGAGAGGGGCAAGCACTTTGCTTTGCAAAGCCGCCTGCGGTGTCCCCGTTTCATCGGGGTGCAGGGATTTGAACCTGCGAAAGCCCAACTCATCAGAAAAAGCCGTCTGCGCTTACCATCTTACGACCTTGTACTTCGTGCAACGAGGAAGATGGTGCAGACAGCTTTTTCGGTCTTTTCTGAAGGAAAAGAGATTTCTTTTCTTACATGGTCGTCTGCTCTCCCTCCTATAAGTCAGTCGGCATACTCCCTGTTTCTTCGCCTTTGGCTGCTCCTTTTATCTGCCCCCGGCAGCGGTCGCACCCAAAGCCCCGGGAACCCGTCGGTCGCAGCCTTGAAACAAAAAAACACCATGCTTTTAGGGGCTGCTTCATAAGAAAACAAAAATATTACAAATTCTAAAAAGCAAGGGATTGTTTTCTTCTGAAGACAGCCATCGCAGTTCCCCTTGAAAAACTGTAAGGGGAACTTGCTTGTCATGATGCCTTCCTAGAATTGCGGAGACAGGATTTGAAGAATACCCCTATGACCCCGTTATACCAGCTTCTGCATGAGACATCTTCACACAACAAAAAAAGACACCTGAAAAGGTGTCTTTTTAGTTGAATTGCGGAGACAGGATTTGAACCTGCGACCTCCGGGTTATGAGCCCGACGAGCTACCGGACTGCTCTACTCCGCG